>JAJYFX010000239.1 GCA_021785315.1 Actinomycetes bacterium
CATACCCAACCCCTACAAGAAGAACCTCCATACCAGAACTTATGCCCTATACCACACCGCAAATGCAGGTCGTAGCTGGACTGAGTATCAAACCCGCTGGGGAGCCAGCGGCATATTGGTGGGAGTGAATTTTTACTCTCCGTCAGTTGGCTACGCTTGGACCGAGAACACCTTGTTCGCCACTACCGATGGCGGTTCAACATTCGTCAGCCGGCATCTACCCAGCAACCAAATGATACCGAACCCTGCAAGCCTGGCTACCGGCAGCGGCGGTCGGGCCTGGATGGTCACCAACAGCTATCCTGTCTTTGAAACCAAAGACTCAGGGGCTTCGTGGTCCGCCATGAGGCAATGAGCGTTGCCGCCCTTATTCTGAATGCAAATTGAAAACCACCTCGACGAAGAAGTTCGCACTTCCCGCAATGCTTAATTGCCGGGGCCTTCGCTTTCTAGGATCCGCAGAGCATCGACGCGTCGTTACATTGCCGGCCGATGATCAGCAGTCTTGAACAAACGCCTATCCCCAAAACCTCAACTAGGCAGGCAGCCCTTCCGAAAAAACCTGCTCTAGCCGTAGTAACGTCTTTTCGATTGAGATCAGGTTCCTAACCGGGGCGTCAATTAGTTGGATAAATCGGACACTACGCGCCGTCGAATAATCGAAGCATTCCACCACCTCTGTTGATGGCTGTCCGTCCTGCGTATCAATTTCACTCAGTCGATAGCGCCAAATATGGCCACCGAAATGACGCCACGCAATCAATTTGTTCTCTTCGAACTCGATTACGGTGTTAGTCATGCGATACGGAACAACCATCTTCATCCGCATGCCAAACTTTGCAGAAAGATAAAGGCGCTCCGGACCGTTGAGCACGCCCCTCACAGTTCCTGAACCGTCAATTTTTGAGTGCAGAGCTGGCATAGCCAAAAGATCAAAAATATCCTTGGCATGAGCAGGTATGATCCGAGAAGAACATACCGCCATGTGCTTGGCATCAAACATCTATGAGTAAACCTCGTTCAGCGTAAATCGACAGGAACTAGCCTAGGCTAGCCTTTAGGCCTCTTTGGCTCAGTGTCTTTTGACAGATAACTAAATTCTCGTTCGAAATCCTTGACGTCCGCGAAACCCTTGTATACGGAGGCAAACCTCAGGTAGCCCACCTCATCCAAGTCCCGCAACTGCTCAAGAACCATTCTGCCCACCCTTTGCGTCGACACCTCCGACCCTTCGGAACGCAGGGTATCTTCGATATCACTGGCTAAAGCTTCGATCTGATCCTCTTTTACCGGCCTATTCTTCAGCGCAGACTTGACGCCAGATACAATCTTCGACCGATCAAAAGGCTCTTTATCTCCGGACCGCTTTACTACTAGAAACGAAAGCTCATCAATCCTTTCGAAAGTCGTGAAGCGGCGTCCGCACGAGAGACAGGCACGACGCCTCCTAATGGAGCGGCCGTCTTCGGCAGTTCGCGAATCAATGACTTTATCCTCTAGCTCTCCACAAGCCGGACAGCGCAATTAGATCTTCCACCACCCCAGACCATATGACATATATGATCCTACAGGGATAGCCGCCCGTGCACCCAATTACGATCCGACCGGACCGCAAGCAATCAGTAAGTGAGGTGCAGAACCGTTCCAGGCAAAAGAATAGAGCCCTGCTCCGAGGATATAATCTCTCTAGCAATCAACGGCACTTGGACTGAACTCGGTGCAACCTTGGAAGCGATCGACCAGGCCGAATCCCCGGGTCTGACGGTATAGGAAACAAACCAGCCTGACGGCAATGAAGTTACCGAAGATGTCTTGGCCGGCGAACCAGCAGATATCGAGACGCCCACCGAGTAAGCGCACAGAAGCATGATCGATATCACACCACCAATAATTACGTTTCTCAGCACGCCCAAAACCGAAGATCCTCCGCGACGGCGGTCACGGCTGCCGGTTCCATAAACGACGTGAAGCCGACCTGGACCGTTCTGCTCCTTCAGTTCTGCGCCTTGTAGCGCCACCACAGGCCTTCCTCCCATCGTGTCAGTCACCCTCAAACTATTATATACGAACATTTGTTCGTTTCTCGCTGTTTTTCGAACCTTTGTTTGCATGCTTCCATCTGTCCTGCTAGCATATAGAAAGTACGGGAAAGTCTTCACCATGAATTATTCATCATGGTTGTGACAACTTTGGAGGGATATGTCAGAGCCAAAGGTAAAATCATTGACGCCTGTAAGACGGTCGATTTTGGAATATATCATCTCCCAGCAGCGGCTACGAGGATTCCCTCCATCCGTCAGGGAAATCGGAGAGGCCGTCGGACTCAACTCGTCCTCATCGGTGCACGCGCAGCTCAAGATATTGCAGGAACTCGGTTACCTTCACAAAGACCCGACCAAGCCAAGAAGCATAACCATCAGTTGGAAAAGCGCGAACGCTGGCGACCCTGCGGTCGAAACAGAAACTGTGCAAGTCCCGCTAGTTGGGCGAGTAGCAGCTGGTACCGGCGTATATGCTGAGCAAGAAATCATCGACTCCTTTACCCTGCCAAGATCGCTAACTGGTGGCGGCGAACTTTTTGTCCTTAGAGTAAAAGGCGACTCGATGACTGGAGACGCAATTCTTGATGGAGATTATGTAGTGGTGCGTCGCCAGCAGAGCGTCGAGCCCAACCAAATAGCAGTCGTGGGAACTCCGAACAATGAAGCGACCATTAAAAGGGTGGCTACCAATGGCGGATACGTTACCCTTATTCCCTCAAATTCCGCATATGCTCCGATGGTCTTTCCTGCCGACGAAATTACGATCTATGGCAGAGTGGTGAACATCCTGAGGTCCATCTAACTTCCGAGTGCGCCTGTCATTATTTCAAAGGCCGCTCTAATTTCTGATAGTTCAACATACTCATCTCGAGTGTGCGCGAGCAAAGGATTCCCAGGACCAAAATTTGTCGCAGGAATTCCGCGCGAGGAAAAAAAGGCGACATCGGTCCAACCCAGTTTGGCCTGAGGTGTTTCAGAGGTGACGGCAAGTAGCTTTGCGATGAAGGGGTTGCTCAGATTGGGACTTGCACCCAACACGCCTTCCTCCAATTGGATATCATCACCCAGGCCTGGGTCGATCAAATCGCCAAGCAGCGCCTTAATG
The DNA here is from genome assembly GCA_021785315.1 of Actinomycetes bacterium. The sequence continues at coordinate 3,148 of JAJYFX010000239.1, forward strand.
GTCTGAAAGGCCTGATCAATATCTTTGTTGGGAGCAAATCGATAATTGACCACGACATTGGCTACATCGGGGACAACGTTATTTGCAATTCCGCCAGTGACCCTCACCACCTGAAGAGCCTCCCGAAATTGCAGGAAATCAATCAAGGGATTTTCAAGATCAGCATGGGCAACACGATCGATCAGCGCTCCCGCCCGGTGTATTGCGTTAACACCAGCCCAGGGCCTGGCGGTATGAGCCCTTTTGCCAGCAAGTTCTATCCTGATCCGCATTGTTCCTTGACATCCGGCCTCAATCCGGTTGGATGTCGGTTCCATAAGTACTGCAGCGTCGCCGCGAAGCAGTTCCGGATTTGTACGTTCGATTTCCAGCAATCCGCTAAAAGTGGAGGCAACTTCCTCGCACACGTAAAAGATAAGCGTCAAATCAACTGAAAAACTCTCCACCAGCTCTGCCAGGCCGAGCATCACAGCTAATCCGGCCTTCATATCTGCGCTCCCAAGTCCGTATAGCCTGCCGTTTTCCACTCGCAGACCCTGGTTGTTATCGGGCGGGACAGTATCCAGGTGGCCTGCAATAATTAATCGGAACGACCTGCCGAAGGACGACCGGACAACTATATTGTTGCCGATGCGAAAGAGATCGAGGCTAGCAAAGCCAGCCAGGTAGCCTGCTACGAAATCCGCTAACTTCTCCTCCTCGTGTGAAACGGAGGGGATCGCAACCATTCTTTGGCAGAGCGCTGAAAGATCGGTTTCCATATTTGGGCAGTATCTCCTTTCAGTCCGAGGGGATGATCAGGTAGCGATACCGTGATCCCGGAGCAACTCATTCAGACCGGCCTTATCATGGCGTTCGCCTTCGTTCAGATGTTTGATCACGAGCACGCATGACAAGCCAAATTCACCTCCAGCAAACTTCCTGGGCCGCGTGGCGCTGATGGCGACGCTCCAGGGAGGTATGCTCCCACGCGAAATCTCCTCGCCGGTCTGCGAATCGATCACCGGGATGGACGGATTCAGGATCACGCCTGCGGCCACGACGGCACCCGCTCCCACCCGAGCACCTTCGGTAATCATTGCTCTAGACCCGATAAAGGCCTCATCTTCGATCACCACAGGGGCAGCCTGCACTGGCTCCAGAACTCCGCCAATACCCACGCCGCCAGACAAGTGGACTCTCTTGCCTATTTGCGCGCATGAGCCGACGGTGGCCCAAGTGTCCACCATAGTCCCCGAACCAACCCTGGCTCCAATATTGACGTAACTGGGCATGAGGGTCACGCCAGCCTCCAGA
>JAJYFX010000240.1 GCA_021785315.1 Actinomycetes bacterium
CCTGGAGAATCCGGTGTTCCTCTTCTGAAAGTGGCACCTTTCGCCTCCTTTCCCGCATCGCTGAAGACCATAACCGCGAGCTATACAATCATAGAGCTTGAGCCTTAACTAATTAGTTATATCCTACTACGCGAGCAGCTAGAAATGCACTCGCGATTCACTATGAAAATAACAGTCTCCTGGTGAAAAAATATGCGCTAACTCGCCTTTGGAGAAGAGGCTGTCGTCAGCTATTTTCCATATTTACTTGAGCTTCCTTTAATGCCTGGGAAATCACTAATTCTAATACTTTGTCCTGGTTTTCTCCGATCGAGGCTCGCGCTATTCCATCGCTTGGAACCAATCTGACAATCACCTCGACGTCAGGATCGTGGAGACGCTCAAGATCCGATCGAGTTGCCATTTCAGGACCTAAAACAACCTTGGCCATCATCCCCTTCGCATAAAGCAGCACCTCCTTCGCTCCCACTCCAAGCATCTCGGTCAGATCAGCTGCCAATCTCGGCCTCAAATCAGCCTCGACTGCGACGACCTTCCCAAGATTGGCAATGGCATTCACTACCGACCTTGCGAATTCAGAGCGCTCGTGGTGCCCTGGGCCCTTTATCTCGACAACCAATGGCTTTACCATCTCAAACTCCCAACTCAAGCAGCCGGAATGCTTCAGCAAATCCCACACCAATTAACTTTCCAGTCTCCCTGGCCCTGGTCGAAATCACTTCCCGCATCCAGTCTTGCCTGTCTCCGATTTGAGATTGATGGCAAAGCACAGCATTCAATTTTTTCTCAATGGATCTGGACACGTCAACAAACGCATCCGCCTCCAAAGAGCCGGACAAAAGCACGGTGCTCACTTGATGGCCTGGACCTTCAGACGGAAAATAGTGAGGCAGGCCTGCGGCTGGGGAGACAGCATCCAAAACGGCCCACCCCAGCTCGCGATGATCGCGGTGGTTAAAATATCCCGAGCCAAAAAAGACTGCCGTTGGATCGGGACAAAGCACCGCCTCGGGCTTGAATTCCCTGATCAAATTCACCAAGCGAGCCCGAAACATTACCGAGTTTTCGATGCACCCGTCTGGTATTGACAAACTTATCATCTGCGAGACTCCGACAATCTGGCATGCTTTCTCTAGTTCAGAATGCCGGTCCGCTTCGAGCTGAGCGATATCTTTCGAGGGATCGATTGTACCCTTCTCGCCTTTGGTGCACACGACCAGAATCACCCTGGCGCCAAGTTCAGCCCAAAGGGCCAAAGCGCCGCCGCAGGACACATCCGCATCGTCGGGATGAGCATAGAACGCCAAGGCTAAAGACGGCACCTTCGAATACAGTTGACCCACTATTTTCCATTCTCAATGCGCAGCAAACCGTCATTGCGCACCAAATCGCATCGCGAACAGAGACTTTTCACATGCAATTGCATGTATTGACCACAAAGAATCTGCTGCGTAATTCCACCGAATGCTTCAACGTAATCCAGAGCCTAATATCGCCAGCCCCCACTCAAATCAACTCTTCACGGATCATCGGGATTAAACCAGCGCCTAACTTGGATACATGCAAAGCTATCAAACCTTGGTGGAAGCGGCAAAAACATTTGCCACCGAAGCTGCCGATCTGGTTCGCTCCTCGAGAATGCAACAGCTCTCGATATCTTCGAAATCCTCGAGCACTGACATGGTGACCGACGTTGATAAGGCCACCGAGAATTTCCTCGTCGAACGTATCCATGGGGCATTTCCCGAGCACTCGATAATCGCCGAAGAAGGCAGCGACCTCAAGGGAGCTTCAGAGGTTTCATGGATTATTGATCCAATAGACGGAACCACGAACTTCATCTACGGTTTTCCAAGCTATTCGGTGTCCATCGGAGTTCGAGTGGCTGAAACAATCGTAGCCGGAGCCGTATTCAACATTCCCGAGGACGCTCTCTACTGGTCCGGAAAGGGCATGGGGGCATTCAAGAACTCAGACCGGATTCATGTCCGCGAACGAGTCGCGGTATCGAGATCTCTTATTGGTACCGGCTTTGGCTATAGTGCACTCCGCAGAGTTGCGCAAGCAAAATTCCTTGCCAGCATCATTGGCGAAGTCAGAGACATAAGACGGGCAGGTGCAGCATCCCTCGACCTTTGCTTCCTAGCCGAAGGAAGGCTGGACGGCTACTACGAAGCGGGCTTGTGGCCTTGGGATTATACTGCCGCAACCCTTATCGTTCGCGAAGCAGGAGGAACCATATTTGGCCCGGTCGACGATGAGCCCTCAAGGGAGCTGACTATTGGTGCTTCCAACTTGGAGCTTGCCGGTTTCCTAAGGGACAAGCTCCATCCGTATCTTCCGTTCGAGGAAGATTAGGAAATTGAGATACGATACCACCTGACGCACCTCTCGCCAAACAGGCGCTGAAGGCCCATTTCAGGCATGCCAGCAATTGATAGCCGCAGGAAGGCAAGCACTGACGATTAGGGTGCAGCAGGTACTTGCAGATAGTCGTCGCAGCGCTCAGCTGAAGACGTAATTCTCGGGGCCAATGAGGTTATGAGTGCAAATACTCCGCAAAGCCCATTTGTTACCTGACACTCGCGACGTCAGCACGGATCTTCTGTTAATATGGCGAGGATGAAATCGGCTCTAGGAAGCAGCCTGATGCGAGCACTTTTCACTGGTGGAGCAGACCGCCGGAATCGTAAGGCAGCTGAGTGCAGCTTGCTTGGTGTAGCGTTTGCGCTGCTGTTGTCATCGTGTGGCGCGGCGGGCGCCAGCTCTGAGACGACTCTACCGTCACTCCCCGCTCTGATATCACCTGGTACCGTTCAAGTGCACAAAGACGTAACTAATTCGGTAGGTGCGCCTGCAGTGCTCAACCTTGGATCATCGCCAAATATGTCTTTAACCAGGCCGTTATTCATCTCCAAAAGCGGCTTCCTCGTCGGAGCGGAAATCAATGGCAATCAGAGTAATATCTTCAAGCGCGCCAAGCCGCTGGCCAACTGGAACTTCGTTGGTTCGATACCCGGACCCGTAACTCAGCTCGATTTCAACACCTTGGACTCCGGTTTCGCGCTTGTTGGAACCAGTATTTTTTCAACCGATTCCCTTTACTCTACGACCGACGGAGGACGAAGCTGGGTGCTGGTCTCAACCGGCAGATTCGTGCAGGTACATTTTTTCAACAATCACAGCGGCATTGCCCTAGCAAATCCCGCCAGCGGCCCGAGCCTTGGGGCCGACATCCTGATTACCTCTGACGGCGGTCTCAACTGGACTAGGGAACCTGCCTCCGAGCTGTCGCAAGTAGGCCTGTTCGGCAGCAATTATGCCAGCTTTTCATTCGTTTCGCCCGAGGTTGGCTGGATGGCGGTCGGCGGGCAACCATCGGCGGGTAGCGAAGAGAAATGGCTATTTCGAACTGCAAATGGTGGCCGCAGTTGGACACAGATCGCCGACTCTCCCTCTTTCTCCTCTTCTGAAGCAACCCTTAAAGCATCTCAGGGTCTGCCCATGGGAGGGTACATGGATCAGGTTCGCTTTGAAAGTCCTTCCTCTGGCTACTTGATCCTGGCGCGCGTCGGCGTGCTCAAGACCGTCGATGGCGGAATTCACTGGACCGGGGATCAACTCTTGCCAAGCAGTGGTCGTCGTTCGACACGGATCTCCGAGATAGCCACAGCAACCCCATTCGGAGGGATTGCTGTTACCGAAGCTGGTTCAATCTGGAACCAGGCGAATAGCGGAGCTGCTTGGACAAAAATCTATCCCCCGTATCGAGCTGCCAGCGTTTCTTACAGCTCAGGCAAGATCGAGATATCGACCGAAAAGGGCCGCGCTCTCGCCCTTGGCGGTAACTCGCCAATTGCGTCGAAGGTGCTGGGAAACTTTGGAGCCAACACTGAATCAGTAGACATAGTTCCAAACGGTGAGATTGTGATCACGAGTACCGCGATCGAGATCAGGCAATCGGGGAACGGCTGGACCAAGATGCCAGTACCGGGTGTGCAGCAAATAAATTGCGGCCGCTTCTTGAACGCCTCGGTCGGACTGTTTGCACCAGGTCCGCTGAGTGCAATGCTCGAGGCAACCTTAAGTGGTGGACGAAGCTGGACTAAGATCCCTCTTCCGTTCCTCCCGATTTCCCTAGATCCGCTAAGCGCAACTAATTGGTGGGCGATTGGCGAAGTGCTAGGCCCGCTCATACCCAACCCCTACAAGAAGAACCTCCATACCAGAACTTATGCCCTATACCACACCGCAAATGCAGGTCGTAGCTGGACTGAGTATGAAACCCGCTGGGGAAGCGGCGGCATCTTGGTGGGAGTGAATTTTTACTCTCCGTCAGTTGGCTACGCTTGGACCGAGAACACGCTGTTCGCCACTACCGATGGGGGTTCAACATTCGTCAGCAGGCAACTGCCCAGCAACCAAATGATACCGAACCCT
>JAJYFX010000241.1 GCA_021785315.1 Actinomycetes bacterium
CCGGCTGCACAGACGCGGTAGGCCCTGTCATCGCGGGACGCCACCTGGAAGCAGGAGTCCACGTTACGAGCATTGGCGGCCGCCCTGACGAGGAGGCTCGGGAGAAGTTCGTCAGATGGCTGAGGTTAGCGGATGCGACTGTGCCGGTCAGCAACAAGGCCTGGGGCACCAGGGACGAGTATGTCTACTACCGCGCTCGTCCTGATGATCCGATTTGGCAGCAGCACCTTCACGGGGCCAAGGCCTGGAACGTCTACGGCATCGAGCAAAAGCTCGTCACCCTGGCCCAGATCTTGAATGGAGAGTCACAGGCTAGGAACGACAGAAGCGATATCACCTTCTCCGAGAGGGGGAATGCGCAGGGTGCTCAGTTTCACGCAGTCTGCGGGCTCATCTATGAGAATGCGGTGAGCAAAGGGATCGGCCGCGAGATTCCGACCGAGTGGCTTGTACAGGACATAAGGGACTGAGATTCGGGCGCGAATTGAATTCCGGGTTTCATGGCTTTGCAGTTCAGGCTTGGGCTCTATGTTTCAGTCACCAGCCGCGACGGTCTCGATGCGCCAGCTCAGCGGCCGCCCCTGTTCAAGCACGTCGATGGTTGCTTTGGAAAACGTCATTAGGGCGGCGGGAACTGAGTGTTATTGCTCAATTCGCGATCGTACCTGAATTGCTGGAAGTTCCTGTCTGGGCTTGTCTGCCGCGCAGAGCTTTGCCCGATGGGGCATTGACGATGCTTATGCCCCTTTAGGCGTCGCTAAAACCCGCCAAAAAGTCGATCATTGCGGATGTTGACGCTCGCGTAACCCTCCCAGCTTTGCTCATCGAAATTCCCCGCTTATTTGCGGTCCCAAGAGTTCAATTTAGGCAGGCATTCGAAGTGAATATCTGGCGAGTAACGGCGCATGCTCCCGCTGGAGAAGCGGGTGCAAGTCACTGTGTTGAAGAAACGTGCATGGTCGCTATCGGCAATTGCCAGCCATCCAGGAAAGGCCGCAAGATGGTTCGGGCAGCTGCCTTGAGCTGTCGCTGGTGGAAGTGGAGACGGGCCAGGGAGTATCTCTGGCAGACGGCATCTCTGGGGATCCCAGGCGGATTTGTTGTTGATTTGCCTGCAAGGACCCTTGTGCGATAGCGGCGTTCGTAGAAGTATAAGAATGTGGTGAAACGGGCCTCAGCGTCGGTAGACGACCGGAGACCGGAACATTAGTTGCTTTTGCTTTCATATTGTTCGACACAGGGAGGTCTAGAATTCGGCTACGAGATTACAAACTGCTGAGCACGGGCGAAGCCGGTTGCGGAAGAATTTGGTGCCAAAGAGTTTGCGATTCACGGTGTTTGCCATGTTGAGGAGTCGATGCGAGACAAATCCCCGGAGGCTTGAGCGGAGATATCGGTTATTGGGAATTGCGGGAAACTAACGTTGAGCGGCAAATAAAGGGAAGTCATTGAGGAGGCACAGCTAAATCAATAATGATCAAAAGGGGGCAGGCAGTTGACTAAGTACGATCCAAGTGCCTATCGAGAGTTTTTTGAGCATGAATTCAGCTATATTGGCGGCTTCTGGCGAAACACGCATAGATACGCCAATCACGTAGCACTTATCGATCCCATAGGCGGTACCGAGTGGAGCTATTCTGATCTGGGCGTCAAGGTTGGCGAGCTTTCCTCCGGTCTTATTGAACTGGGGGTCGCCGAGGGAGATGTTGTAGCCTACCAGCTGTTCAACGGCGCGGAATTTGCGCAGCTCTACCTAGCATGTCAGGCCGCGGGGGCAATAGGTTCGCCTATCAATTACCGGTTAGCTTCGGGAGAGGTAGCTTTCATAATCGACGATAGCCTTCCGAAAGTTTTTGTTTACGACACGAGCCTAGCCAAGGTGGTCGATTCAGCGCTCGGAATGGCAAATCACCGACCGCAGGTTCTCGTGGGAGTAGGTGACGACGGTCCCTTGGCTTCAATCCGCGGAGCCAAGTGTCTCCGTTTCGATGAGATTTTCATTGACGGCGGACGGGCGCCGCAACTTTCCAAAAGTATCTATGACGAGACCACAAGGCTGTATACGTCCGGAACGACGGGTATGCCCAAAGGAGTGCCTCTGAATAGTGCGGTAGAACTATTCAGCGCTCACGATGTCATTATGCACTTTCCCCTTGTTCCGGAAGATCGCACGCTTAACATGACGCCATGGTTTCACCGCGGTGGTCTCTATAGCGGAGGCCCTAACCCGATATTTTACGTCGGTGCGGCGGCGGTTCCAATGCGCTCATTCGACCCCAACCTGTGCCTGGACTATGTAGAGCGCCTAAAGCTGACGTTTCTGATCGGTGCTCCTACCAATCTGGCAATGCTCGCCAAGGCTCAGAGTGAGCAACCCCGTGATCTGGGCTCGCTGCGGGGCATCGTGACCATGGGAGCTCCGCTGGATCGAGCGGCAGCACTCAGCTATCAGAATCTTTTGACCCCGAGGATCTTCAACGGATATGGAACAACGGAAGCTTTCTGGAACACGTTTCTCAGGCCAACCGATCTTCCCGAACACGCAGGTAGTGCAGGACGCGCTTGCACTGACGACGACGTTGCCGTTGTGAAGCTTTTTGAAAATCGGCTTGCGTCTCCTGATGAAACGGTTGCAAAGAACGGGGCTGAAATTGGGGAGGTGATTGTTAGGTCTCCAAAGTCAGGTTTTGCCTACTTGGGAATGCGGAGCGAAGATATGGCCAGGTTCCACAATGGCTGGCTGCATATCGGGGATTTGGCGACCTGGGATGAAGAAGAGTTTGTCACAATCGTCGGTCGCAAGGACGATATGTTGATTTCAGGGGGTGAGAACGTGCACCCAGTTCAAGTTGAAGAGATACTGAATGAGCACTCTGGAATTGCTGATTCGCTTGTCGTCGGAGTTCCCGACGCGCAGTGGGGCACACGCGTGGTGGCCTATGTCGTTCGGCGCGATCTGACGCTAACAGCAGCCCAATGCGATGAGTTTTGCCGGCAGCATCGGATGTTGTCGGGCTATAAGCGGCCAAGAGCCTACCGATTCGTCGACTCGCTTCCTCTTACCGCCACAGGGAAAAAGCAGCACTACAAGGCAATGATGACGGCGGCAAACGAGTACGCGGACAATTTGTTCGAAGTCCCGTAGGGTTGTGCGGCCAGCCAAAAAGCGAGAGCCTCTCGAGAAATTCTGAGGCTCTGGGGCATTCGGGGCTAAAGAATTTCAAAACTCAATCGGTCCGGATTTAGAGGGCGAGGATGAGGTTTTCGCAGATCGATAAACGGTGATCTATCTGAGGTTATAGGGAAGAAAACAGTGGATAAAAGCATTGATCGGGCAGAGTACGCTCGCCCGATCAAAATCTTGATGTTTGGATGTTTCTGACAAGGGCCGCTAGGCCAGCCCTTGTCAGACATGGATCAGTTGATCTCCGCGGTTTTAGCCTTCGAGGAGGTGCGCCCAGCGCTGGCGTGCAGCGGCACGCATCTCTCGTGGCGGGACATTTACCGGCGGGAACTTATCTCTCCATTCCCAAGGCCGGCAGGCGTCTATCAATGCCCGAGAGCTGCTGTAGTCGCCGACGGCTTTCTGCTCGGGAGTGATCCTGGGATCGAGCGGAGTGCTCCAAGCCCTTTGGACAATATCGATCGACGTAGCGGGATCGCTTCTTGTGGAGACTGCCCACATCACTTCTTCGAGATTCGAAGGGTCGATGTCTTCGTCGACGACAACGGTGTAGCGGCCTGCATATGCCGCCGATCTGCTCTGCGATGCCAAGTGCAGTACTTGGCGCGCGTGACCTGGGTAGCGCTGCTTGATTGACACGACCGTAAACATCCGGGCTCCGCCAACCTCGTGCTGCCAGACTCCTGTAACATCGGGAACTCCAAATCTGTCCAGTTCATCTCGAAGCAGAGCTGAACGCAGAACAGCACGGTATCTGGCAACTTCATCCGGTGGTTGTGCCGGTGGGGCGCCTACCAATATCGGATTATTCCGGTGATATAGGGCCTCTATGTGAAGCACTGGCTCCTTGCGGCTCGATGAAGCGTAGTAGCCGGTCCACTCTCCGAAAGGACCCTCCATGCGCAGCTCTTCCGCACTTGCGTAACCTTCCACCACGATTTCGGCATCAGCGGGAATCGGTAAGCCAGTGACCGGACCTTCGATCACCTCTACAGCACTTCCGCGTATTGCTCCAACCCATTCATACTCGCTAACTCCCAAAGGAATCTCAGTGCATGAGGCAAGGAACTGAAGTGGATCGCTCCCGAATACCATTGCGACTGGGCAGCGCTCACCACGCTCAAAGTACTTCTGTCTGTGCATGCGGCCGTGTTTACCTGGTGAAATATAGTACCCGACGCTGTTCTTGTCGTGAAGCATGACCCGGTAAGTGCCCAGGTTAACCCAGTTGTCGTCGGGATCA
>JAJYFX010000242.1 GCA_021785315.1 Actinomycetes bacterium
AAAGAAACCCGCTGGTGAAAAATGAAAGGATCTGGCTCATGGCCGTGTTCACGATCGTCTCCATTCAATGAACTCCCTGTCCCAGGTGGAAGAAAAAATTCACCAATGTCGGGGCTGCGCCGACGATTAGAGCAGCCGCTCCAGATATCACTACCGTCCGCCTGCCTGCCATCGCCTGCTGGTAGTTTTGAGAGTGGGAGCCCAGCGCCCAACTTGCCGCACCAATCAACAGACCGGCAAGAGTGATGATCAATGCCCATCCGCCAATTCCGTTGGTCAGTGTCTGAAGGGCGGAACCCCCGGGCAATAGGGATGGATCAGGAGACAGCGAGACATCGCCAAAAATTGGCGCGAAAAACAGCGAAAACATTTCCACCTCTGATAGACGAAAAATCTATTCATGGGGCGGGAACAAAAATACTATTACAGTGTCGCCGAAAATAAAAGGCCCATAAACACCAGGTATAGGGTAAGAAACCCGCCAAATAGGAACTTTCGTGCCAATCACCACTACTATGTCGCTTGAAGAGCCATGGAAACCTTTATTCTGATCCTTCTTCTCATCGTCGGGATTGCAATTGGTTTTGCTATATCCCTGTACTGGTCCAACAAGTTCCATCCGTTTCGATGGCATGAGCAGTCAGACGGCACTGTCGAAGAGAGCCATCGCCGGCACCCAAGCAGTCTGCCAGAGCTCCGAGGTCATGAGCCGGGCCATAGCCAGTCGTCGGCGCAAGGTATCGCGGGAGATCTTCATCCGTATAACAAACTTTTGATCCAGGCACTTGATTCCATACCCCAGGGGATAACAATATGCTCGACCGAAGGCAAGGTACTGATCAGAAACAAGGTTGCAAGTTCGATCTTCGAGGGCCGGCACCAAGACGCTCTGGCGGCGCGGGCATTTGATGAACTCCTCACCCTCGCTAAAGCAGGCACAATGACCGAACGGTCGCTTGAGATATACGGACCTCCAAAGCGAAGCTACATTATTCGCACCGATGCCCTTGTCTCATCCGGCGTGACTATTGGAGTCATTGCGATTCTAGAAGACATCTCCGATAAAAGGCACTTGGATGAGGTCAGGCGGGACTTTGTATCCAATGTCAGCCACGAACTAAAGACGCCTATCGGCGCAATGGGACTTCTGGCTGAAACACTGAGCTCCGAGAACGACCTGGAGATCGCCAAACGCCTCTCCGTGCGAATCCAAAATGAAGCCTTCAGGCTTGGACGAATCATCGATGACCTGTTGGACCTAAGCCGAATTGAGTCTGATGACATTCCCGCTCCGGAACCCGTAGAAATTGAAAAGATGGTCACCGAAGTCGTAAATCGTATCGGTTCCAGCGCCGAGGTGCGACACGTGACAATAGAACAATCCCAAACTGATTCTCCTTGCTACGTCATCGGCGACAGACGTGAGCTCATGAGCGCGGTTTACAACCTTCTGGATAATGCCGTCAAGTACTCGGAAAGCGGTTCCAAGGTGCTGGTAGAGCTGAAAAGCGACGGTCAAATCGTTGATATCGCAGTGAAAGACCAAGGAATCGGAATACCCAGCCGCGATCTCGAGCGAATTTTCGAAAGATTTTACAGAGTAGATCAAGCCCGTTCAAGAGCCACCGGTGGGACCGGACTTGGACTGTCGATAGTTAGACACGTCGCCAACAACCACAACGGCAATATATTCGTCGAGTCCCGCGAGGGTTCAGGCTCAGTATTCACGCTGCGTCTTCCCCTGGCAGAAGGTGATCAGGAGTGACTGCTGAGATGACCATTTTGGTGGCGGAGGATGAAGAGTCCTTTGTCGAAGCGCTCGAACTGGGCCTGACGCGCGAAGGCTTCGCGGTCAGCGTTGCCCGGGATGGGCAAGAGGCGCTCGACCAGTTTGAAAAGGTGCACCCTGATCTGATTCTCTTGGATCTCATGCTTCCAAAGGTATCGGGAATTGATGTCTGCAGAATCATAAGATCTGTCAGCCAGGTGCCAATAATCATGGTCACTGCGAAATCAGCTGAAATCGACACCGTGGTCGGATTGGAAGTCGGTGCCGATGACTACGTAACCAAGCCATACAGCATGAGAGAGCTCATCGCAAGGATACGCGCCGTCATGCGCCGACGTCAGGGGGACGATCCAGGCACAGCCGGCAAAGACACCACCATCAAGCGCGGCGAAGTCTCGCTTGACCCCGAACGGCACGAGGTTTCCGTCAGGGATAAGCTCGTCAAACTTCCGCTAAAAGAGTTCGAACTGCTCGAATTCCTGATGAGTAACGCAGGGAGGGTTCTGACAAGAGACGTAATCATCGACCGGATATGGGGACCCTACTACTCCGGAGACACCAAAACACTCGACGTGCACGTCAAAAGACTGCGATCAAAGATCGAAAAGGACCCTTCCGATCCGGAGCTGATCACAACTATCAGAGGTCTCGGATATCGTTTCGAAGACAAAAGACGCTGATGGAACGGATGGAAGCAGTACTTCAAAGCTTAAGGGCTTCCGGCGGAAGAATTACCCATGCCAGGCGTGCAGTTCTCCAGGCGCTGGTAACCGCCAGGACTCACGTGACAGCTGAAGATCTGCTAAACATCGTGCAGAAGGGATCACCGGAAATTCACCTCTCCACGGTGTATCGAACCCTTGATGCGCTGGAAAACCTTGGCGTCGTTGACCACGTCCACCTCGGCCACGGCAGGGCTGTGTACCACCTGACCGATAACGCCCACCAGCACATCGTTTGCGAAAAGTGTTCCTATGTCGAAGAAATCCCTTCAAAGCTCTTTAACGAGCTAGGGAAAAACCTGATGGACACCTACCAGTTCAAAGTCAGGATGAACCACTTCGCCGTCATTGGGACCTGCCAAAGATGCCTAAAGAAGCTCGAAGAGCCAAGACACGCCTGATTTCGTCAATCTCTTGCTTGCTCCATAGCAAATACCGGCCGAACCCCATTGGCGCAAGGTCACTCCCTGGCCCGGCTGCTGTTCGTCGCATGGCCGGAGCCTCTCTATGGGCTCGGTATCTTCTCCAAGTTCCTCATATAAGGCCTGAGAACCTCGGGAATGGCCACTGAACCGTCGATCTGGCGGTAAGTCTCAACTAGGACAGCCCAAATCCGCGCCCAGGCTAACGCCGAGCCATTGAGTGTGTGGACATACTCGATTTGGCCCGAATCCGTGTTCCGGAATCTAATGTTTGCCCGCCGGGCCTGATAGTCTCCAAACCAGCTGACCGAGGAGACCTCCAGCCATAATCCGGTGCCAGGCGAATAAGCCTCCAGGTCAAAAGTTCTTTTAGAAGAGTTGCCCAAGTCTGCGGTGCATAGGTCCAAAACACGGTAGGTCAGGCCCAGCTGCTGCAGGAGACCCTCGGCCCTACGCAAAAGCTCCTCGTGCATATCCGCCGCCTGGTCCGGAGTGGTATAGGCAAGGATCTCCACCTTGTCGAACTCATGCAAACGCAGCAGGCCGCGCGTGTCTCGTCCGGCAGATCCAGCCTCACGTCTAAAACATGAGGTAAAGGCGGTAAGACGCACCGGCAAATCATCTTCCGGAAGAATTTCATCCTTTGCCAGCGACGTCAGCGGCACTTCAGCAGTCGGAATGGCATATAAGTCGTCTCTCTCCAGATGGTAGGCATCCTCCTCGAACTTTGGCAGATGCCCGGTAGATACCATCGTCGCACTTCTTACAAGAGTTGGGGGTCGGATCTCTTCGAAGGCGTCTGAGTGGGCGTCGAGCGCCATAAAAGTCAGAGCTCGCTCCAAGGTCGCTCCCAGGCCCCGAAACATCGCGAACATAGATCCTGAGATCTTGGCGGCACGCTCGAGGTCTAGAATCTTGAGTTCGCTGCCAATTTCCCAGTGCGGTTTTTTCTGGTAATCGGCGTAATCCGGCAACTCTATATCTGAGCCGTTTTGCATTCCCTTTTGCAAAGACCACCACCGGCTGACAACGTTGTCGGCTTCTGAAACTCCAATTGGCGCATCTTCAGAGGGAACATTTGGAATCTTTAGGAGAGCATCGTGACGCCGGGCATCGAGTTCGCCGGCAAGTGGCTCCAGGGTGGAAAGTTCCTCGCCGATAGATCGCGACTTTTCCCGCAGCGCCTTGGCAGATTCGGAATCGCCAGAACGCATGAGTTTCGCTACCTCTTTGGAAATCGAGTTGATCTCGGCCCTCAGTTTGTCGCGCTGCGTAGACACGGTTCTGGCCTCGTGGTCAATGTTCCAAAGCTCATCGAGCACACCCGGCTCGACGCCGCGCGTTGCCAAAGCTTTTTTTACTTTGTCTAAATCTTCCCGGATTAATCGAATATCTAACATTTCTCTAAATACGGTAGCTTGAATACGTGACAACTATTGAAGTTAACGACCTATATATAGCCTATGGTGAAAAAATTGCTGTCGTGGGAG
>JAJYFX010000243.1 GCA_021785315.1 Actinomycetes bacterium
CCTTGATGCGAGCTTCGAGATCGCGCTTCTCTCGTAAGGGGCGTAGTGGTAAACGTGGAGATCGGGATGGCCATTCCATCTGTCGACAATGAAATCAATCAGATCACCAAACGCTTTTCTCTCCATATCCGGATCTGTGCCCCAGAAGGCTTTGAACTCCAGTTCCCCTTGGTTTTGGTAGGCAACCCCAAAGAGGTACTCAAGCCCGTCCGGCTTGTAAAACGGATCGCCTTCGATGTCAAAGAAGATGTCTCCCTCGCTCGGTTTTGGGAGCAGCCCGAGCCCCTTGCCCAAAAGAGCCTGCTCGTGAGCATCGGGGCGAATCTCGTAATAAGGTTTGCCACTCTTTTCTTCCAGGGTTTTCAGCTGGGCTCTGGCCTGAGCTATCAGCGTTTCTCTTACACCGTTGGGCATGGCGTGCAACGCCTCTTCCGGCGTTGCTCTTGCCAGCTCGGTTAGAGTGCTGATTCCCGCATCGGTCAGCTTCATCACCTGCTGTTTGGTGATATTGGCAACACGATAAAGGGAGTCGCTTCTTTCCCAATACGCTTCGCAACTCGCTGACCACTCGCATAACACGCACCGGCTGTTCGGCTTTGGATCGAGCGTCGCGAACAGGTCGCCAGTTGGAGAAACCGTCTTCGACGCGTCCACGAACCGGCCAAATCTCTCCTTTTGCAATCTGATCTCTTCTATATAGGCTTGCGATCTGTACGAGACCAGCTCTCGGCCTGCTAGAAAGAGGTGCACGCGTCTCGGCAAGGTTCCGAGTACTGACTCAAGCACATCGGCATAGTCCAGAACCTGAAAAAGATCCTCCAATTTTGTGGTCTTGGAAAGCTTTGAGTCGATCGGCTCGTAGGAGTAGGCGCCCAGGGACGACGGATAGTCCACCTTTACCAAAAAGTCGGGTCGGCTCTCGTAATGAAAGCCACCCACCTTCGTCGTGATAAGGCCCTGATAAATCAGATTGGCGCCTTCATTCATCGCCCGAAGAGTCTTCGCGTAGGCCTGCTGATCCATGGCCGATATCTTGATTGCTTCTCCGTGCTCTTCCTGGAGAGCGTCAAGAGCGACGGCTTCGCTCGCCAAACCCATCTTCGCGGCCAGCTGCTCCGAACCGACGGCGGGGATTGGTGCGGCGAGACCTTTTGACCGCATCAGATCAAGAACCGACAGCTCTTCGCATGAGAGGAACTTCAACAAATCCGTGGTTGAGACCACCGTTCCAAGCTTCAGATCTGAACGCAAATCCGCTCCTTACAGATGACCAACCCAGAATACCAATCTCGCATTCCTCAAACTCAGTTCCTCGGCGGTGGCTTTCATGCTACCCAGATAGCCACGTTTAACATTGTTGGACGAAAGGCCTATGATGAGATCTGGATTAACAATAAAAGCAGTCGGTAATGACATTTCTACCGGCTTGAGCAAAAAATGCTTGAGGAAGCATCTATTTCAAATTCTATGATTGATCATGCAAGTTCGCCGGAAACCGGCGGGTCAAGAGTCGACAGTCCTGAGCTCGAGCATCTGCTCTTCAGATTGGGACGCGCGTTGCGCAAAATAACCTATCCTCACTGCTCCAAAGAGGCTTCGGCGATAGATGGAGCTGGATATTGGCAGCTCGCATTATTGGACGAACATGGTCCTCTCAGGCCAAGCGATCTGGCCGGCATCTTATCCCTTGATATATCAACCGTCTCCCGCCAGCTCAAACAGTTGGAAGCCAACGGGCTTGTTACCCGTAAGGTGCATGAACAGGACGCCAGGGCATACCTGATCATCATCTCGCCAGCCGGCAAGAGGGTGCTCGACGAGGTTGTCAAGCTCCGCCAGCAAACTATTGCCGAAGTAGTGGCGCATTGGCCAAAATCCGAGGTCCAGGCTCTGCTGAACCTAGTTGAAAAGCTCACTTTCGGCATCGAAAAAAAGGCCGGCCACAAAAGCCAGCCTTGATCCAAAGCCAGCTTCATCCAAACACTCAGATTTGACTCATTCAAGCTCTATCAGCTCCCTGGCAGCCCTATCGAGGATCTTGGCCATTGCGATATCGGCGGCGCAAACACCTCCGGCACTCCGGGTCTTTGAAACCAGAGAGACCATGCGCCAAATTACCGAGATATCCAGATATTTATTCAGCGCTTCACAGTCAGAGCCGCCTGGATCGACATAGCGCGCCGCTTCCTATAAGTTGGGAAATTCGATCATTCGATGCAGCGAATCCAGGGAACTCGCCCTCCCGGGTCCAGCCTTGCCAGTTCCTCGTCTGCCTGTTGTGTACCTAGCACTCGTGCATTCGAGACTCAGCGGTTTGCGCGAAGGTGCTAGTATCGGTTACGCATTCAAAGGTGTGGGGAAGAATTGCAACTTATGTCTTTTGTGTTGGCGCAATGCGCGGTTTTTGTGTTCGACTATCAGTAGCGCCAATTCATATCATGTAACGCTGCAAAGCTATCCTCTGGTAGTGGTACAACAACGCAGCCACATGATTTTCTGTGTTTCGAGTTTCGCATCAATACGTGCGAAAGTGGGGGATATGAACTCTTTGATAGAGGCCCCTCTTGCTATAACAGGAGGGCCTTTAGATTTTGCTACTCCAGGCGCGGCGTGCGGTCGCTCCGGGAGTTCATCTTCTGCCACAACGGCGCAAGCGGTGGAGTTATCCAGTGCAAACACAATTACCACAGCGGTCGCTTTAGCAAGCCCGGTCTCTCGGGTAATGGCAGGGATAGCAAAAAACTTGGCCAAGCCCGTTTTCATCGCGGCCGGACGATCGAAAGACACAACACGGCTCAAGGAAAAGGCAGCATTGTTTGTCGAGCATGACACTGTTGCCAATTCGCTCGTTTGGATAGCGAAACGAATACAAGCAGCTTGGCA
This sequence comes from Actinomycetes bacterium, assembly GCA_021785315.1. Next base: position 2,884 of record JAJYFX010000243.1, read on the forward strand.
GACGATCGGAGTCAGTGTCGAAACTTACAACAGCTGCCAAGCGACGGTTAGTACTAACGCATATCGAGTGCAGCAAGGTATAAACCAGAAAGTCGGGGCTGTCGTGTTAGACGGGGCAGCGATCTCGCTGATGTAACAAATAGTTTCGGCAAGATTCATGTAGCCGGATACGCGAAGCTGTTTTGGCTTGGATGATCCAGTTGGGTTGTGGTTCCAAGATATCAGACAGTTTCGGACCTTAGGAAAGGAGTGCAGAGGGTGAAAAGCTTAGGTGATTGGCTGGCGAAGGTCGAGGATTTAGGGGAGCTCACAAGAATTGAGGCTGAGGTTGACCCAGTCCTCGAGATGTCTACCATCACATATCTCGCCGGTAAGCAGGTTGGCGGTCCCACCCTGCTCTTCGAGAATATCCAAGGACATCGAGGCTTTCGAGTCCTATTTAACCCCTTCGGTTCGAGTTACCGCAGGCTGGCTGTCACCGTTCGCGAAGACCCCGAAACGGGGCCGCTAGATCTCGCGCGGACCCTTGCGCACAAGATGAGCTCCAGAACGCAGCCCACAGAAGTCGATTCGAGCAACGCTCCAGTGAACCAGAACATTGAAATGGGCGACCAAGTCGACGTCACTAAATTTGGAGCACCGGTGATGTGGCCCGGAGACGGAGGCGCATACATAGGAACAGCCGACGTGGTTCTCACCATGGATCCCAATTCAAAGAGGATCAACCTTGGAACCTACAGGCAGATGATCGAAGGACCGAACCAGGTTGGCTTCTACGCTTCGCCCGGAAAAGACGCATTGCTTGACCGCGAGCTCTGGTGGAGCCAAGGCAAGCCCGCTCCTGTCGCGGCCGTGTACGGATGCGACCCGCTACTCTACCTAACGGCGGCCACCACATTTCCTAAAGACGTATCCGAATATGAATTCGCAGGCGGCATTGCTGGAGAGCCAATAGAAGTCTTCACCAGCGAAATCACCGGCCTGAAGCTTCCAGCAAATGCTGAGATCATCATCGAGGGGTTCTCGTACCCTAATCAAGTTGAACAAGAAGGCCCCTTCGGAGAATTTCAGGGCTACTACGGTCGACCGGGAGGACCGACTCCATATATCGAGATCAGCGCAATACGGTATCGCAACAATCCGATATTAATGTCGGCCCTTATGGCAGATTGGCCGTCCAACGAAGCTGGCGCAATGTGGGGACTCGCAAAATCTGCCAAGGTATGGAGCGACCTCGAGTCCATGGGAGTGCCGGGTATCAAAGGAGTTTGGTCCCCTCCAGAAGCTGCCGGATGGGGCTGGACTGTCGTATCGATAGAGCAAAAATATGCCGGCCATGCCGCACAAGTGGGCGCGCTTGCCGCCCAGTGCATGGGAGGAGCGTACTTCACCAAGTACGTCGTCGTGGTGGACGAGGATGTCGATCCGGTGAATCTAGTCGAAGTGATTTGGGCGATGGCCACTAGGTCCAGGCCTAAAGACTCCATCGATATCTTGTGCGAAACTTGGAGCACCTATCTAGACC
>JAJYFX010000244.1 GCA_021785315.1 Actinomycetes bacterium
TGTTGTCGTCGGCCCGAGAGGTGAGCGCGTCATCCCCGCCACACAGTTTTTTGTCGGATTTCTAGAGACAGCTCTGGATCCCGATGAAATTCTTACTGAGATACGAGTGCCGAAGTTTAGTGGCGGTTGGTCCTATCAGAAATTTAATCGAAGGGCGCAGGACTGGGCTATCGTGGGCGTTGCGGTAGTCAGCAATGGCACTACCAGAGTCTCACTTGTCAATATGGGGTCTACGCCGTTACGCGCAACGGGAACGGAAGCTGCACTGAGTCAAGGCGCGTCTATCGAGGTTGCGAGTAGCAGGGCAAGTGACGGGATCGATCCTCCGTCGGATCTCAATGCATCTTCCGACTATAGAAGGCATCTTGCCGAAGTACTTGTGAGAAGGGCTCTGGTCGAAGCTCTAAGATAGCACTTTGCCTTTAGCGAGGCAGACTCTAGGCTGTTTGGTAGTACAGTTAGCGAAAGTTTGGAGTCCAAGTATTGTCCTCGTCAAGCATTAATTACAAGCCGTTCGGCTTGACTTCGCCCGCCGAACTTCAAGCCAAGCTGGCTGAGAATGAATATTTGGCGGACGAGTCGTTGTCTACGACCATCTTTTTATCATTATCCCTGGCTAGGCCACTGTTTCTTGAAGGAGAGGCTGGCGTAGGTAAGACTGAAGTAGCAAAGGCTCTAGCGCGCTGGCTTGGAACCGAATTGATACGCCTTCAGTGCTATGAGGGTATCGACGTATCCCAGGCGCTTTACGAGTGGGATTATTCTAAGCAGCTTCTCCACCTTAGGGCTTCAGAGACGATCACAGGAGCAGGTGAGCGTCCAAACCTTGATGAACTCGAAAGTGCGCTTTACGGAGAGAGGTTTCTTCTAAAGAGGCCGGTGCTTGCCGCTCTTTCCTCGTCCGGGGGGAAACCGCCAGTTCTGCTTATTGACGAGCTTGATAGGGCTGACGACGAATTCGAGGCATTCTTGCTTGAAGTACTCTCCGAATACTCAGTGACAATTCCGGAAATTGGACAAATCAGAGCGGAAGTACCGCCTGTTGTGGTGATCACCTCCAACCGAACGCGTGACGTTCATGACGCACTCAAGAGGCGCTGTCTCTATTGCTGGGTCGAGCACCCGACGTTTGAACGCGAAGTCGAAATAGTCAATCTGCGGGCTCCGGATGTTGGAGCCAATCTTGCACGCCAGGTCGCTGCCATGGTGGAAAGGCTTCGCGTCATGGGACTGGCTAAACCGCCTGGCGTGGCGGAGACCATCGACTGGGCGCAGTCTTTAGCCGTGCTTGGGGCCAAAGAACTCACCGATCAGTTAGTGGAAGAAACCCTTGGGAGCGTGCTGAAATACAAGGAAGACTCTGAGAGGGTCAGGTCCGGCTCAATAACGGATTTGGTCCGTTCCGCAGTTGAACGGTCGAGTTGAAAGTCTGACGTTGGACGACTTTACCAGTTTGGCAGTGGGATTTGCCAGGGTTTTACGCGGTGCCGGAGTCAGCGTGCCCATCGATCGTGTGACCGCGTTCGCCAATGCACTGGGGGTGCTTGGGATTGGGTCCAGAGACACTGTCAACAGATGCGCCATGGCTACGATGATCTCTCGGCCTGAAGACTTTGAGATCTTTGATGCGTGCTTTCAATCATGGTGGAATTCTTACCAATTGGCGTTGCCTGAAAGTATTCCAGAGAAGCCCCGCATTGCCATCGAGCTTGTCAGCGATGACCTGCAAGAAACAGATTCTGAAGAGGAGCCACAAGACTCCGAGGCGGATTTGACCGTAAGGCTTCGATTTTCAGCCAACGAGGTGCTTGCGAACAAGGACTTTGCAAAGTGCACACAAGCTGAGCTTGACGAAGCTGCCAGGGCCATGGACCGGATTGCTCTTGTTGTTCCCAGGCGTCGTACCTCTAGGAAGGTGCCGTCAAAAGTGTGCCGGGGTGCATTAGATATCAGGAGAAGCGTGAAAGACGCGCTAGCTCATCATGGCGAGCCGGTTCGCATTAGATATCAAGCAGCTGGAACGAGACCTCGAAGGATTGTGCTTTTGTGCGATGTGTCAGGCTCGATGGAGCCGTACGCCAGAGCCTTGATCCGATTCATGCACTCGGCAGTGGCGGGAGGGATACGGGTTGAGGCATTTACCTTTAGCACTAGCTTGACCAGAGTAACGAGAGAACTTAACTGGAAGGATCCAGATGTGGCGATGTCAAGGGCGAGCCAAGCTGTGAGAGACTGGTCGGGTGGTACTCGCATAGGCGATGCCCTCAGACAATTCAATGAGCAATTTGGGATCCGGGGAATGGCCAGGGGTGCCATTGTCGTTATTATGTCTGATGGTTGGGATAGGGGCGAACCAGAACTGGTATCGCGCGAGATGGCTAGATTGAGTAGGGTGGCGCAAAGAGTTGTGTGGGTCAATCCTTTGAAGTACACCCCCGGATATGCGCCTTTGGCTCGCGGCATGTCTGCAGCGCTGCCGTATGTATCTGATTTCGTCGAAGGGCACTCGCTGCGATCATTGATCCAGCTTGCGGAGGTGATAGCCAAATGAAGGAAGTGTTGTCCGAAATCGATTTGTGGCGAAGCCAGGGCAAGCGAGTATCAATTGCGCGTGTGGTGGGAGTAGAAGGAAGCGGTCCGCGTGACGTGGGCGCGACCATGGCTGTCTCGGAGGCCGGAGAAGTTGCCGGCTCAGTTTCCGGAGGATGCGTTGAAGGCGCAGTCGTGACAGAGGCGCTTAAGGCAATGGGCGTGACAGTCATGCCCGGACTTGATTCATCGATTGCAACAGGCGATTTGGGTGCATCAGACCAGGGGACCATCGGCTGCCCTGTCGTACAAACTTTTGGTTACTCTGACGACGAGGCTTTTGCGGTCGGACTGACCTGTGGCGGCACATTGCACATCTTGATAGATCCGGATCTGCCGTGGTTCTACGAGGAGCTGAAAGCAAACCTAAAGAATGAGCGCCCCTTTGTTTGGGTGACGGTCAGTTCCGTTAATCCTGCAAACGTTGGTGAATATGATGTCAACGATCTCTCAACCGAGGGCAGAGACGCATTTTCGCTTAGCGGTGATCTACCTGAGATCGGCGCTGCGATGCTGGTCTACTCAGATGGTTCGCATACCGGGTCACTAGGCAGAAAAGATCTTGACCAGGTAGTGATACGAGACTCCATTGGCGCGCTAGCGGTCGGTAAGACAGACCTGAGGCACTACGGGCGAAACGGTCAGGCCAGGCATCAGGAGGTCGGTGTCGTTCTTGAGGTATTTGCCCCGCCACCTAGGATGATTATCTTCGGGGCAGTTGATTTTACGGCAGCACTCACCAGGGTTGCGAAGATACTTGGTTACAGAGTCACGGTTTGCGATGCCCGCCCCGTATTTGCCACCTCAGCAAGATTCCCGATGGCCGATGAAATAGTGGTTGATTGGCCAGACCGCTTTTTGACAAAGGTCCTAGATTCCCTGAACGAGCGCGATGCGATATGTGTGCTGACCCACGACCCAAAGTTCGACATTCCCGCGCTGCAGAAGGCTTTGGAAAGCAAGGTCGGTTATATAGGAGCAATGGGTTCCCGCCGAACGAACAAAGAAAGAACTGCAAGGCTGTTGGCTGCCGGCGTACCTTTGGAATTACTTGAAGACAGAGTAATGGCCCCTATCGGATTGGATATTGCCGCGCGCACTCCCGAGGAAACGGCGATATCGATTTGCGCCGAGATAATTTCCAAAAGGACGGGCCGGTCAGCAAAATCCTTGAGCGACACTCTAGGATCGATTCATGACGGGGGCTAAGTTAATTGGCTAAGGCCGGCTTGCTTCTTTGTGGCGGCGAAGGCCGCAGATTCCATGGAAAAGTGAATAAGCTCATCCATCCTTTGGATGGTTCCGTCGTGGTTGCCGTTTCCTTGGCTGCGATGCTGGGTGCCGAATTTCAGCTCAACATTGTGGTGGATGGCGCGGTTGATGTAAGTTCATATCTGACGCCTGATGTATTGCACGTTAATAATCCAAGTTGGAGCGAGGGCATGGCGACGTCTCTGCAATGCGGAATAGAGGTAGCGAGAGATTTGGGGCTTGAGAGTGTAGTGGTTGGCTTGGGTGACCAGCCTGGAATTTCCAGCGGAAGTTGGAAGGCAGTTTCAGAATCTTGCGAGCGGCCGATAGCAGTTGCGACCTATCATGGGAAAAGAAGGAATCCCGTCAGACTTGACAGCTCGATATGGGATATGCTGCCTTCTTCTGGTGACGAAGGTGCCAGGGCTCTTTTTAGAGCCTATCCGGATCTGGTGGAAGAAGTGGATTGCGACGGGAATCCGCGCGACATTGATACCTTGGAGGATTTAATCAAGTGGAACAGCTTTTGAATGAGTTTTCAGTAGCGTTGCCGATTGAAAAAGCATG
>JAJYFX010000245.1 GCA_021785315.1 Actinomycetes bacterium
GGGCTGTGACTTGGGTGATTTGCTCACTTTCAGATCAAGGCTCCACTTGGGATTTACCAATCTAATGCTTGAAGTGGAGGGATGAGTCACTTGGGGAAAGAAATATTGGGAAATTTTAGAAAACCCTGCCCGCCAGATATAAAGGTTGATCCAGCATTGAGAGCGTTTGCTGAACGGCCATATATTTGCCATGAAGGCCACTTACCATTCTGCATGTCCCCAAGCGCCTGGCCCGGTATCTGGACTAAGAGACGCTCCGCCATTCGAGCCAACCTTAGAGGACCGGGACAACATCAATCAAACTCTCCAACCTAAGGTTGATCACCCGTGTGCTTCACTGAGCGCTAGATGGATCCTCGCCAGCCAATGGCTCTGAATAATAGCTCCCAAGGTCAACCCTGAAACACGATCCTTGGCCTTCTGTAGACCTTACTGTCACGTTACCATCGTGCGCCTTCACGACAGATTCCACAACCGACAAGCCCAATCCAAACCCTCCATGTTTGAAACTCCGATTGTCGTCGACCCTGTAGAATCGCTCGAAGATATGGCCAAGAGCGTCAGCCTTGATTCCCGGCCCATTATCTTCCACTTCAATAACAACACGATCAAGTTTCGAATCACTATCTGAAGAGTCAACCGTGCCGACGCGAACTACCACTGTCGTATCGTCGGAGGTATGGAGGAGGGCGTTATTAATCAAGTTACTGATGACTTGCCTTAGATTCTCTTCATCTCCAGAGGTATAAACAGGCTGCAGCCACTTTCCATTTTCGGCGTGCCCGATTGGCTCTAACCGTATATCGCGGCCTGGCTGGATCACCCGAGCATCTTGGACGCAATCTGCCACCAGCGCAAGGACGTCTACTCGTTCGAACCTCGTTGGCCTGCGCTGATCAAGATTTGCGAGGAGTAGCAGCTCTTCGACGAGTCCCGACATCCTTCTCGATTCTTGCAGTATCCGCCTTACTGACCTTTCCGCCAACTCTCTATCGCCGCCAATCTCCTTCTGGAGCAGTTCAGAGTAACCCATAATCGATGTGAGTGGAGTTCTAAGCTCATGGCCAGCGTCGGAAACGAACCTGCGCAGCTGCTCCTGTGAGCTCTGAGACATTCGTTCGCTCTGCTGCACTTGCATAAATGCCTGCTGAATCTTGCCGAGCATACCGTTGAAAGCAGCCGCAAGCCGGCTTATTTCTGAAGCAGCACGGTCAGTATTAATTCTGAGTGACAGATCGCCCTGCGCTATCTCATCCGCAGCTTGTTCCATCTGATCTAGAGGCCGCATACCTAATCTAACGACTACATACGTCATAGCCATGAGAACCAGCAGAACGATAAGTCCCACCACGAGATCGAGAAACTTAAGGTGCGAAATTGTAGAGTTGTACTCGTCAAGTGAGACTGCGCCTAAAACGTATCCCTCGCCATTTGGCAATCGTGCCAGACCGGCGCGAAAGCCACCATTTCCTCCATTTGTCCGAAGGAAAAAATAATTCTTGCCTGATGCCAACTTCGTCGCCGTAGCAAGACTCGGAATTGTCGGCTCCTTGATCGAGCCCAATTGGCTATATCTGACAAATGCGACAGAGCCCGAGGGTCCGTATACGACAAGTAGGACAGGGGAAGGTGCCTGAATGCTGGGCGGATTCTGTCTCGCCACGATTCCGACATGGCCACTAGTAGTGGATTCGACGCGCTGCAGACGTGAAGTGAGGCGTTTGGTACTTGTGAGAACACTGTTTATCTGCTGATCGATCCGAGTAGACAGGAACGATTGCATCCTTACTATACCAATCACGTCGGATACGGCGATACCTGCTATGACCAAGATCGTCACCCCGAGGATGATCCGGCCCTTCAGCGAAGAGAAAAATAGCGAAAGCAATCTTGGATTTCTTCGAAATTTTATCACCGGGATTCTCACCTGCAGGTTTTTAATCTATCTAGGTAATCTTAGGCTATATCCGATTCCGCGGACAGTGTGTAATAGCTGCGGTTCCGTGAAATCGATCTTCCTTCGCAGGAAGCTCACGTAGGACTCCACCACGCCGTCACTCCCGTCAAAATCGTAGCCCCAAACCTTGGACAGTATCTGCGCCTTGCTCACAACTACATTTGCATTTTCCATCAGATAGGCCAAAAGGTTGAACTCAGTAGGAGTCAAATCAATCTCGATATTTCCGCGCATCACCTGATGCATCGATTCATCCAAAACTAGATTTCCGAACTGGAGCCGGGTCTTGATATTGACTGCCGACGTTCCTCGGTAGCGCCTCAATACTGCTTTCACCCTCTCGGCGAGCTCCTCAAGAGAAAATGGCTTTGTAATGTAATCGTCAGCACCCAATGACAAACCCGTGATTTTGTCCTGAGTCTCGGTTCTCGCCGTGAGGAACAACACCGGCAGGTCCTTGCCTGCCCTGCGCAACCTTTCGATCACCTGGAATCCATCGAGGTCGGGCATCATCAGGTCCAGGACCATCAAGCTGAATTTGCAAGTCGTCGCCTTGAAAAGGGCCTCCTCGCCAGTTGAAGCCACTTCAACCTTGTATCCGATAAGTGACAGACCCCGCTGGATCAATTCGGTAATTGCGGGATTGTCATCGACTGCAAGAATCAACTCATTTTCAGACGAAATGCTCAACGAAATACCCCGATGCTAAATATCTCCACTGCCCCCAGTCGATGAGTTCAAAGGGAAATGTCACCCTTCGGCGTCGCAACCCAAAGTTGCTCTCAAATCTAGTCGACCCGGCAAGAATTAGATTACGACGACTTCCTGCAACAGACCTGAGTGAAGCCTTAGAAACTCCAGGGCTGCCGGGACTTCCTGTCCACCCCGCCGACTGTGGCCGGACTACTCAGCTCCTCGTCCGATTATCGCCAAAAAAGTCAATTTCGAACCGCCATTCAACGTCGCAGGCTTTGGAAATTCCAACCCTCGCAGACCTGGATATTGGCATTTCCCCCACTGCTAAACACTCCTTAGTATCCAAAAGCTTCCAGGCTCTTGAACTAAGCAGATCGATGCCGTCGTCAGTAAGTTGCGCGCCAAGCAACCGACCGACCCGGCCAGGACCCTTAACAAGCTCTCCGGCATAAATCTTTGGGTTTCTGCTATTTTCCATTATGTTTGAGACGCCTATTCCGGACCTGATCAATACTGCCTGCCCATCGCCCATAGTGCTGGTAACAATATTGATGCATTTGTGGATGCCATAGCTCAGATAGACATATAGAGTCCCTCCATCTGCGAACATGGACTTATTTCTCTGTGACATACCCCTGAAGGCGTGCGACGCAGCGTCTTCTGAACCGGCATAGGCCTCGACTTCAGTGATGATTAGTCCCCAGTCGCGATTTGCAATCATCATTCCTAGGACTGCTGGGGCAACCTCAATTGATGGCTCACGCAGCAGCGCCCTCGCGGGCGCCGCGCACGTCCAAGGCTCACACGAAATCTCAAGAGGCTCTTTCACCTTCCCGCATTCTGAATCTAGGGTTGATATTGCACTCGTCTACCTGCAAATTACCTTCGTCGATCCCAGCGAGGCTGACCATGCCCGTGGCAACGAATTAATCCCTCCAACTGGGCTTTGTCACCATAACAGGTGACGCTGAGTTCACTTTCGCTACCACTACCAACTCTATTTGAACCTGCTTAGTTCAGCGGCTCCCCATATCCGTAGATCGGGTCGCCGTTGTACTCGAGAGAATGGGACGCAAGGAATGGCCCATTCACAGTCACACCGAGATATCCCGCATTTCCGGGCCCCGAGTCCCCTTCGATCGTGAGCAGGCTGCCATTGCCCCAAGTTTGCACCACAATTCCCATATGTACAGACGTCGCTGCAGATCCAGGGCCGGATCCATAAAAGACGAAATCACCGGCCGCGGGCATGTCGGAAGGTGCCAGATCTCGCTGGTGTTGCGCAACCCAATCGTACAAATTCCCTGTGAAGCCATATTCTGGAGCTGGAATGCCAGCTTTGTTCCAAGCCCAGCTTGCAAAAAGCGAACACCATTCCTCGCATGGTCCATAGGGATTACAAAAACTGCCCGGCGCTGTCGTCGGGCCAATCTGCGATTCAGCTACGCTGATGATTGCATCCGACTGAGAAACCACCCGTTCTCCCTGATTTGGTTTGAACTGGTAGTTGAACGAATCCGGGGACAACAGGTAATATCCGTTGCCGCTAGCGGTTGAAGCAATTGCGGCAATTGGAACCGACGGAATCTTGCCACCCATCGAGCCGTAGAACGTTGCGTCCCCAAAGGTGAAGATCCCGCCGTCGGACCCCACCAACCAGTAGCCTTTGCCGTCGGGCGTTGCGGCCATTCCGACAATGGCGCCCGCAAGATATTTGCCGCCCATCGAGCCGTAGAACGTTGCGTCCCCAAAG
>JAJYFX010000246.1 GCA_021785315.1 Actinomycetes bacterium
GCGGGGCTTAACCTGTGGGAAGTTGGCTACGACGGCGAGTGCTGGGATGTCTACGAGAATGAACTCCCAACCGTCTCAGAATGCGGCCATTTGGTACCGATGAAGATTAGCCGGTTCCAGAATACGACGAAAGTGACGATGATCCACAACCGCCAGTTGATGGTTTCGGTGAAAAAACCCTGACAGAATTTCCCCAAACCGTCGCCAACGAGAACGTGGAGTCTAAGCAGTCACAGGCGGAATCCGTCGAAGAAAGAAATTGCTCGGCGTTGACTGCCGTTTCTGCGCGTAGTAAGCGTTCCAAAACGGCTTGCGGAAACCGAAGTCCCGTCTTCTTTCGCACACCCGGGTTAGCGAGGTGCCTCGACAAGCGAGTTCGCGTTCTTCGAGGAAAAGTACGTGACCCTTCGAGCGCACCAGGATCGCAGGCCATTCGTCAGACATATCGCTTACAAAAGAACGCGGAGGTCTTTATCGATCTGGCAACGACGATCGACCTGTTTTCAATAGCAGTGGCTAACTGGGTGATCGATGACAGCATTTACATTGGCATCTAACAAGAGCACTAGAGATGACCCAAAGACGCATTGCAGTAACCTATGGTGCGACAGTTTTCCATTCGGACGCTTAGGCAGAGCCAAGATATCCTGCCTTGCGACAAACGGTACCACAAACAATAGACCTGGATTTTCCCAGGCCATTTGGTGCTTTTCAATATCACTGCATCCACGCTCCTGCTCAAGTGCGGATAAAGGGACTAGGGTTATACTATGAATCCCATTGCGGGTCAAGTCATCCCCTTTCTAAAAAGTTCGGCAAAACGCTGCCAGCTACATTTTTCCTTGACGGATCAGCTGCCTTGGGCAAAGACAACTAAGGAAACCAGGTCATATTGAACCCAGCATTTCCGAACCAGACGGTCCTACAACGGATTAGTAACGCAAACGGCCCTCCAACCAATGGATGTCTTGACACGGTTTCCACTGAGCAAAAAAGGTGAGAACTAGCCCATTCACTACACGGCTACAGTTCGCCACGACAAGAACGGTCTCATGCGGGGCTCTATCCAAATGTTCATACAACGACTTAACCGACAGGGTGACAGGGTCACGAAAACCACGACCCACGCGGTATCGCATTCCTGGGACCATCTCCGATTGCGACTCTCCAATATCTTGGACTTTCGGGCTTGCTACGGAGTCCTTCGTAGTATCACCGCCAACCACCAGTAGGCCCAGCCGATGAGAGACACACAAGATTTTCCGGAATCCCTGAGAAATGTGGTTTCCGAACAGAACAGCCCAATCGCTGCTCCGGCTATCGCTCTGTTGAGCACGTATCCCCCAACGCAGTGTGGACTTGCGACATTCACCTCTGCGCTGTATGAACAGCTGAGCAAATTATCCGGTCACGTTGGAATCGTAAGGGTGCTTGACGATTCCGAAGACAGGCAAAACGGGCCGGAAGTCATTGCACATTTGATCAATGGATCAGAGATCAGCTCCGATGCTGTCGTGCGCTGCTTGAACCTCCATGATGTTGTGATCATACAACACGAATATGGAATCTACGGGGGTCCGGATGGCGAAGACATTCTGCACATCGTCGAGGCCCTCACCGTGCCATCTGCTTTGGTTCCACATACCGTCCTATCGGATCCAACCCCTAGGCAACGTCATATTCTTGAAAGACTTGTCAGTGCCTGTGACCTGATCGTGACAATGACTGAGACCGCAAGGCTGCGTCTAATTGAGAACTATGACGTTGATCCGGCACAAATCACCGTAATACCGCATGGGGCCATCGACCACCGTGCCTTCCAGGACCCGAACCATGCCACTCAGGACCATTCTGGCTTCGTCAGTGCCCGCCCGGTCATCCTCACCTGGGGACTGCTTGGTCCGGGTAAGGGCATTGAGTGGGCGATCGATGCCATGCCAAGTCTGCGTGATCTGAAGCCCCACTATCTTGTGATTGGCAAAACTCACCCTAAGGTGCTTGAGCGTCACGGCGAGGAGTATCGGGTTAGCCTCGCTGCCCGTGTTGACAAAAATCGGGTCGCTGACATTGTGGATATCGACCCCAGCTATCTCGAACTCCCGGAGTTGGCCAGACTGGTCGAGGGCGCGGACGTAGTACTGCTGCCATACGACTCTCCGGATCAGGTCACCTCTGGCGTACTGATTGAGGCCGTCGCTGCCGGTCGGCCTGTCGTTTCAACTGGTTTTCCACACGCGGTCGAACTGTTGAGTGGCGGCTCTGGCCTAATCGTTCCCCGGCAAGACCCGAATGCGATAGGGCTAGCACTGCGCCGAGTGCTAACCGAACCTGGACTCGCCGAAGAAATGGCTGTTCGAGCGGCACTTGAGGCACCTGCCCTCCGGTGGGGCGCAGTTGCAAAGCGCTATCGGGCAGTCGCCGCACGCTTGGTCATTGATCGATTGGTTCCTTCATGATGTTCCCAATCCCCTCGTTCAGCCACCTGAAACGGCTGACCGATGACAAGGGCCTCTTTGAGCATGCCAACGGCACCGTTCCCCGCTATAACCACGGCTACTGCGTTGATGACGTTGCACGCGCTCTCGTAGTGGTGAGCCGTGTTCCTATTCCGACGGAAGACTCAGAGGTACAGGGAATCAGTGATGCATATCTCGCTTTTGTACTCGCAGCACAAGACGCCGAAGGACGGTTCCACAACCGCCTAAGCCTTGATGGGAGCTGGCAAGACCAACCTTCACTGGAAGACTGTTGGGGACGCGCGCTCTGGGGACTTGGAACATACATATCCTCTCATATGGAGGACCAATCCGGTGAGGCGGCACTCAAGGCCTTCACCCTAGGCAGCAATCAGCGCTCTCCCTGGCTCCACTCAATGGCATTCGCAGCCCTAGGAGCAATCGAGGTGCTCCAAGTCGTCCCTGACCATCTCAATGCGCGATCACTCCTTAGAGATGCCGTCCTCCGGATCGGTCGGCCGCGTCCATCCAAGTCATGGCCGTGGCCCGAGGACCGCCTCGACTACGCTAACGCCGTTCTTCCAGAAGTCCTGGTGGCTGCGGGTACAGTTCTGCAGAACAGCTCGCTTCAGGACGACGGTCTGCATCTCTTGGGCTGGCTGCTCGACCTTGAGACATACGATGGACATCTCTCTGTCACGCCGGTCGGAGGCCGCGGACAGAACGACGTCTCACCTGCTTTCGACCAGCAACCGATAGAGGTTGCCGCACTTGCCGATGCCTGCGCCAGGGCACACAGAGTCACCGGAGACAAACGATGGGCCGATGGGCTTAAACTGGCAGTTCAGTGGTTTCTAGGTGTCAACGATGGAAACACACCCCTTTATGATCCAATTACCGGCGGCTGCTGTGATGGTCTCGAGCCATTTGGCCGCAATGAGAACCAAGGTGCCGAGTCAACCCTCGCAGCACTTTCTACCCTTCAACAGGGTCTTTTGCTTACTGAAAGAGTTATATGAGCACCGTCAAGAAGGACCTGGTAACACGTTCTGATTCACGCCTTTTCCCTGATCCGTCACGCGTCTTGGCCCAGCTGTTTGTCCCGGGCCTGGAACTTGTCCTGGACCGCGAGTCCCGTGCCACTGGTGTGCTAGCCCGACTTCTTGCATTACCGGAGGAAACGGTGATCACAACCTTGGCGGCGCTATCTGAACGCTTCACCAAACGGCACCGGGACTTTAATTCAATATTGTGGGAAAACTACAATCGAGTCATGCATAGGGTGTCCTCTGACGCCTCACTCACGCTGGAGCGTCAACTGCTCATCGGTGCAACTTTCACGAAGGAATTCTCGGTTGAGTCCGCCGCGCTGTTCAATCCTTCGGTGGTTCCTCATCCAGACCAGTCCGGCCTTGAACCCGGATCGGTCCGGTTCGTATTGAGTCTGCGGGCCGTTGGCGAGGGTCATATCTCGAGCGTCGAGTTCCGAACAGGTATTGTCGGTCCGGATCACTATCTTCAGCTCGACGATCATGGAGAATTCCTCGAGGCAGGACACTATGGACCAGCCATTCACGAAAAAAAGCTTTTCCAGGACAAGCTCGCTGAAGCTAGTAATGATAGAGAAAGTTCGTCCTTCCTCATGCGGCAGTTCCCAGCGCACTTCGACGATGACATGTTGGAAACCGCTTTATCGAAGCTGGTCGACCAACGCGATACCCGCAGGGGCGGTGTTAGAATCAAAGAGTTGGCACGACGGATTGCCGCATGCAACTACGAGGTGGATTTTGACGAAACATCCCTACTCTCGGAGCGAATTCTATGGCCGCACTCCCCCTCGGAATCTCACGGAATAGAAGATGCACGATTTGTCCAATTCATCAACGATGACGGCAGCAAAGTGTACTACGCGACCTACACCGCGTTCGACGGTGAGCAAGTCGCGCCCA
>JAJYFX010000247.1 GCA_021785315.1 Actinomycetes bacterium
CCACTAAGACAACCACAACGCCGTCATCGCTTATATCAAAAAACTTCGGCGCCTCCATCACGCAATTGGCATAACCTTGACAAAGATCCAAATCAGCCTTTATAACCGCCAAAGCTCTACTCCCTCTTTTATGTTTTTGTATTTGACAGCCGTCTAAATACCTATGAGTCAGGACTTGATGCCAATTCCTCCATCAGAATGGATTACACCGCCCGTGATACCCCGTGATCTCCGTGATGCCAGGAATACATAGCTCCAAGCGTGGTCAGCCCCTGAAAGAGCAACCTTCAACGGAACCCTGTCGGCTAGCTCGGCTTCCCGTCCTGGAGTGTCATTTAGCCTGCGTGAATCCAAGCCCAGGGCGCTAGCGCCCCGAAGATCAGTATTCATAGTGCCCCCCGGAGCAACTCCATTGACACGGATATCCGGCGCAAATTCGTTGGCCAGAGTGACAACGAGTCCACGCACAGCGAACTTTGACGAGACATAAAGGACCCCGCCCCTTCCGGGGAAATACGCCGAGGTCGACTCAGTCAGGACCACATTGCCTTTTGACTCCCGAAGCGCAGGGAGTGCGGCTTTTATCGAATGAAGGTGACTCTTTACATTTACGCTGAATATCTCTTCGAAGGCGCGGTCGATGACATCAGGATCCAAATCCGATAATCCTCTATAGAAGTCAAAAATACCTACGCAATTGACAAGCACGTCGAGCCCGCCGAACCTGGCAACGGTCTCGGAAACCGCCTTCTCATTCGCATCGCGCGTCGTCGCATCGCCGCAAATAGCGGCTACTTCGGGCAACGCAGCGGATAGCACCTTGCATTTGTGCTCATCCTTTTCCAGGACGCCAACCCTTGCGCCCTCTGAGATGAAGGCATCCACCACAGCACGTCCAATGCCTGAGCCGCCTCCAACCACTAATGCGCGCTGGTCCTGCAACCAGCCGTCACTCATTGGACTGACCCTGCTCGATTGGGCCGTACGGATTATTGATAAGCAGGGACAACGAATCCTGATTCTGCCAGGTAAGAGCCTCCAGCTCGAGTGGGCATAACGCAATCGAATGCCCCGACTTGGGCGAGCTGATCAGAAGACGCGTTCCGTTTCGCGTATGCACCTTGCGAATATGAACTTCTGCAAACTCGTTCCCAAGCTCGATCACCGGCTCCTCTGCATCGTTGGCTCGCTCCGATCGAATATCTTTCATAGGAAAATCGCTAAATTCTGCATTCTCACCACTGATTCATCCATGATGACAAGCCGCTTTGCTAATTTGAGCATCCCTGCCTCCCGACGGAGGATGTCCTCGCGAGTAGCTGATAGAAAGTTCGGCTCCCTGTTGTCACCTCGGCTCCTGAAAAGCAGCACCGCCGACTGGACAAACAGCTCTGCGGACGTCTCCGTTTCAAATGACCGCACATTTGTGATGTAGTGCCTCAACCTTGACGGGGGATCCTCCGTCCAGGCGTGCTCGGTCGCAAATCTGGCCGCACGAAGTTTGAGCGAATACATGTCATCGTCGAAATGGGCCATTCCGGGTGACGTATCGAATTCAGAACTCCGCGCAGTTGTTACTCTCACAGGGACGAGGTAATGAATGTCTTCCGTCAATTTCTCAAGCCAGTCATCGTAGAGCTGGGCGTCCAGAAGATAACTTTCATCTACCAAAAATTGGTGTGCCTCGAGGTGCCTGGGATCGCCGAAGGACAAAGGCTTCATTCCGGCGGCGTCCATCCTTGAGGTCGCCATTACTTACCGCCACCCTTCGAATCCGATGCCACGACCTTCTCTCCCATGACCAGCTGGACTGTTTCATCCAGCGGCTTTTCGATGCAGTCAGCCCATTCTTTCAGCAATGCACGCTGATTGAATTCTCCGTAGCCCACATAGGCCAAGCCCGGACCATGGAAGTCCGCCAAAGGCTTGTTAAGTGGCTTATCAGTGCTCGTCAAACCCATGCGACTATTAAGGAGCAACCTTCTCGCCATCGAACCACCCGCAAGAGAGGTGATTGACACCCAGTTCTCGACATCGTCCTGTTCGAACATTCCGGTACTGCCAAAGCACATCAGATAACCCTTGTAGGATGCCTCTTTAAATTCCTCGGTAGCATTTTTGTCGACAATGAACCAGGAAAGAATTTCGGTCTCTGTGGCACTTATCGGCTGCCAAACCCGCATGGTTATGAACGGCACAACTTCGTCGTCATCTGCGTTGGCGTCAACTTTCGGCCAGTTGTGAACAAGGGAAAAGGTCGGAAACAACGTAGCGGCGGAAATCATAAACCCATCATCGCCAATAAGCCGCTGCTGCTCCAACGACCAGGAACTTTCCATTCGATCAATCATCTCGTCGCTATAGCCCACGTAGCGCAAACGCTCTCGAAATGTACCTGGCGGCAACTTGTAAGTAGTGCCCCCGCCTTTGTCGCACCAGTAGAGAGCCCCCTCCTTGCGCTTAGCGCCAGTAGGCTCACGGAACAGGCCAATCTCTACGACACTTCGGTGAGTCTGCGGAGTATGGTAGCTGTCACCCGCTGCATTCTCCGCTCCTATTTTCCAGTTCGATTTGACTCTCCAGCGCTGGGGTCCGCGAACTTCTACACCATCGCCGCTCTGTTTGGTATAGAAATCCAAGTAGAACGCAAAGTCACCCAAAAATTCGAGAAATGGTTGAGCATTTGGATCGAGATTAACGAAAATGAGACCATTGAATGTCGCAACCGATGGCGCGGGCAAAAGTGATTGACCGATTTTTGTGAACCCATCCTCACCACCATAGGCTTCGTTGTGAAAAGGCAGCCCGACAAGTTTGCCATCATTTCTGTATGACCATCCGTGATACGAACAACGAAAATGAGAAGCATTCCCCAGTTCAGCACGACAAATCTGCATGCCCCTATGCAGACACATGTTGAACATCACACGGACTTCGCCTGCTTCATCTCTTGCCACGATGAAGTTGTCCTCGAGAATGCGGCGCACCACGTAATCGCCAGGCGCAGGAATCTCGGATTCGTGAGCAAGAAAAATCCAGGAACGCTCGAAAATATGCTCCTTTTCGAGCTTGAAGACTTCCTCATCGTTGTAAACATATGCCGGGATCATCCCACGTCTCACGTCTGCAAGCATTAGAGATAGATCGTTCATCTGCAGCTCCGATCTCTGTAGCACAACCTCTGTACTTCTGTCTAGCAGAAGTACTCTCTGTAGTCACTTTTACTACAAATATTACCGGTACCCGAAGCCTGGGTGTTCGATTAATGCCAACCCAAAAACTGGATGCCGCCTATTGGCTTATCGATCGGCACGACGTCAGTGCCTGATTGCCCGGTCAGCAGCCGGTCGATTCCTTGCAACTGAGCTGAATAACGTATAAAGCTGCCTTCAGCGCAAAGCATTCACGCCAAGGCAGTCCGATTCCTGGAAAATATTAACTTGATATCCGACTATGCGAAAAAAGATTGATCCCCTTTTCTGAAAGTTTAGCCGATATTTCTCCTAATTAAACACAGGATCGCCCGCAGGCATCCGGGCAATCCGGATACCTGGGGCGATCCCAAGTCTTGACTTCTGTATTAAAAACTAGCCAGCTGATCCAGACAACGGTGTTCCGCCAGGACCCGATACCGGAGTGAACGAGCTGCCGTTCCATACCGTCATATAGACATCCTGAGTGCTCAAGCCGCGATGGTCGCTAGTGGATGTGTTGTATACGCCAAACACGCCTGCCACGTTGTGAAGGTTTTGCATGTAGTTGAGAATCTGTGGCGCAGTTGCCTTGATGCCCAGTTTCTGCAGTGCACCGATCACCAGCTGAGCCGGATCCCACGAAAGTCCCCAAGCATCCCCTGGATGCCCACCAGCGGCTGCTACGGCTGTGTCAAATGCCTGAACCTTTGCTTTGACGGCGGCATTGGCAATATCTGCTGGCGGCAAATACAGTGAGCCAGTTGGGAAGTACAGCGTCTTTGGAAGGATAGACCCGAAGTGCGTGAGCTCTGCGTATGCCGCGTTGCCATCCGTCGTAACGGTTGGAATGTTTTGCATGCCCAGCGAACTCATACCGTTAAGTACCGTGCCCAAAGGCGTTCCAGTGGTCCAGATGATCAGCGCCTGCGGCTTTGCCGCTTTGATAACCGAAAGCTGAGCAGAGACGCTTACAGCGGTCGGATCAAAGGTCTGATGTGTCAGCAATTTGAATGAGGAAAACTCAGGTTTCGCCAGCGTAGCCTGCAGCTGCTTGAATCCGTCGACGCCGCTGCCGTCCGTTGATGTTATGGCAGCTATGTTCGTAAGCCCTTTGGCCTTCAAGAAGGTCAGGTAGGATTGCGCGTCAAACTTGGTGGAGATTCCGGCAGAAAAGACCATGCTG
>JAJYFX010000248.1 GCA_021785315.1 Actinomycetes bacterium
ACGGTTACGAAGGTCAGGGGCCCGAGCACTCCTCCGCTCGGATCGAGAGATTTCTTCAGATGTGCGCGGGCTCGAATATTGCGGTGGTGAATCCGACCACCTCAGCCCAGTTCTTCCATTTGCTGAGAGCCCAGGTTGCAAGGTCCCACCAAAGGCCGTTAGTCGTATTTACTCCAAAATCTCTTCTGCGGGCCCGTCAGTCGCGTTCCTCAGTTGACGAGCTGATTTCAGGCTCATTCAGAGAGGTTGTGGATGATTCTTTGACCACCTCGGGCGGGGTTGCTATCGATCCCCGAGACGTGAAGAGGCTGATTCTGTGTTCCGGCAAGGTTGCATACGATGCTTTGGCCAAACGCGATTCAATTGTCGAGGGCAAGGAAGCGGGAGAGATATCGGCTGTGGTAAGGGTTGAGCAGCTTTACCCGTGGCCTATCGAGGAGCTCACTGGCGTATTTGCCAAGTACGTCAACGTGAGAGAGGTCGTGTGGCTTCAGGAGGAGCCGGAAAATATGGGTGCGTGGAATTTCTGTCACAGCCAGCTTCACGCATTGCTGCGTGAGGATTTCATGCTGCGCCATGTCTCCCGGGTACCCTCGGGTTCGCCCGCGACGGGATCGGCGGCAATGCACGCCTTGGAACTTCAGGATCTGCTTTTCAGGGCGCTAAACCTAAAACTGGACGCAGTTCAGTCAATGCAGGACCATTAGTTGGGTTGGAGTGGCTAAAGGTCCTCAACCCGTGAGGCGCGCTTGGTTGGGATCAGGGTGCTCGGGTGAAAATTCTCCGGCGGTAGTCTGCATCTGCGGGAGGACCGATACGCTCCCGTACGATTTTAGAGTGATGTAGCGGCTAGGCTCGAATTAAGCGGCTGACTGTTTCGATCCATTCATTTGGCGAATGAAATCGAGCTCATGCAGATGACATTCAACGTTCACCTCGGACCGGTGTCTATCACGAGGTGAATGAAGATGAGACGCCCGCTCGCGCGTTTTTTCTAAAACGTACCCGGATTAATTTTTAGAGATGTCAGTGCAGGCATTAGGTCACGAAGATGAGGTCCTGGAGATTTGCTTTTGAAAACTGATAGCGGCGAGAGAGTGCACGGTTTTTCCAATGGTGGAATGCGGTGAAGGTTGCTACGTGGAATGTAAATTCGTTGACCGCCAGAATGCCGCGTTTTCTGGCATGGCTCGAGGAGATTGAACCAGACGTGGTATGCATCCAGGAGACCAAACTGAAGCCCGACGCTTTTCCGCACCTGCAGCTAGAAAATTTGGGATATGAATCGGCGGCCTTTGGCCAGGGGCAGTGGAACGGCGTTGCAGTGATTTCGAGAGTTGGTCTAAGCGATCCAGTCTTTGGCGTCGAGATAAGTTGGGAGTTGGAAGAAGCGCGAGGAATAACCGTGAATTGCAACGGAGTGGGCATTGTCTCGGTCTATGTGCCTAACGGGCGTGCCCTCGAAAACGATCATTATAAATACAAGCTTCAGTGGCTTTCTCATCTCAGGGAGCATTTAGACAGGCATTTCAAGCCTTCGGACAAGGTTATCGTGGCCGGTGACTTCAATATCGCGCCCGAGGACAAGGATGTCTGGTCACCAGAAGCAATGGTTGGTTGCACCCATGTTTCTGAGCCTGAACGGGAAGCATTTCGAAGTGTGATCGATTGGGGTCTTATCGATGCTCTGAGGCATTTCTACGACCAGGATAGGATCTTTACCTGGTGGGATCACAGGGCTGGGGCGTTTCATAAGCGCCAGGGAATGCGCATCGACCACATCCTCGTGACCAAGCCAATCGAATCTGAACTCAACTGGGCAATTGTTGATAGAAACGCCCGAAAGGGTGAGAAACCGTCGGATCATGCACCGGTTATAATCGATTTTTCGATGCCATAGCCAGCCGATACGAACGCAAGGAGGAAGTGCATGTCGCAGCAGAGTGATATCGAGAATGAAATGCTGGCCAGGGGGCTTTGGGCTCAAAAGTTTGTGGAGTTCCAGTCAGACCGAAAGAATCCCCGGCGAGTGGCATTTGCTCGGGTGGGCAACGCCACTAGACGGGTCATCGATCGTTTGGTCGCCACATTGGCCACCAATGAGGATCTTGAATATATTGCCTCTCAGATCGAGGGAGTGGCTAATGTTCTGGATCAGTATCCGATGGGCAGAACCTACGAAGGATTTTCTGAAGCTGCTAACGCGGGTTCTCCGGCCGGGTTTTTCGACCATTCGCCTATATCAGGCGTAGCAAATCCAATCGCTCCTCCGCTGCAGTTCGAAATTCCGGATTTAGATTCGTCTGGCGAGCAACGGATCATTGGAAGAATTAATTTTGGTTCCGCTTACGAAGGACCTCCCGGATGTGTCCACGGCGGTTATCTGGCCGCAGTGTTCGACGAACTATTAGGTCGGGCGCAGTCTCTTAGCGGCTGTCCAGGTATGACGGCAAATCTCAATATCAACTATCGCAAGCCGACGCCCTTGAAATGCGACCTCGAGTTTGAAGGGATCTTAGTGAAAGTTGATGGCCGCAAGGTTTATACCCGCGGTACCTGCAGGCACAACGGGGTCCTCACCGCAGAGGCGGATGCACTGTTTGTGAGCATAAGCTTCGATAAACTTGCGGAACTGGCTAGAATACAGCGCCGTATCTGACCCGTATTGGAGTCCCCAGATTAGCCCAGATTAGAACCGGCGATTTGAAACTGAATAATTCTGCGTTTGGAGCCAATATTTCACGGAAGGCTGGATAGTTCGGCACAATCGAGGGTTCAAAAAAATCTGATTTGCCGGTAACCCTCAAAACCTGTTTTTGTCCAGCCGGGGCTGGAATATATGTCCTGACTGGCCTTGATCGCTTCGGCCGGAGTTGGGTTTTGAGCCTCCCATTTGTCAGTTGCTCGTCTGAACATCCGAGGCCAGCCACCTCTGGCTATTGCTCGGCAGCCTTGATCGCCCGGTCCGTCGGTCAAGTTGGGCGGACCGACGAGAGCCGTTCGGCGTAACTTTGCAGCTTTGATTTTGGTTACGACGGCCTCGTGACGCACTCAAGCAGCTCAGGTCCAAACCTGGCTACCTTTACACGTCCTATCCCGGCAATCTTGGAAAGCGCCTCCAGTGAGCCTGGCTCTTCAAAGGCAACTGATTCAAGTGCAAAGTCATGGAGAATTAGATGGGAAGGTATCCCAAGCTCTTTTGATTTTCTCGCGCGCCAGAGTCGGAGCGAGGATAATACCAGTATTTGTTTCTCCGATAAGGGCCCTTTTCTGGAAGTTTCATCCTCCAGGTTGTGCCTAGCTTTTCGTATGACGTTCAGCGCGTGTTCCGAGGTTGCGATCTGACCCGAGATCCTGTAGATTTCGTCTTGCAGAGGTGACAGATAGGGCGATGGCTCTCTTTTAAGATGTCGTTCATTGAAGCTTCTTTGTCTGGCCCAGGTCAGGGTGACGTCCCTTTTGGCTCGCGTAATGGCGACATATAGCAGCCGTTGCTCTTCGAGCAGGGCTTCGGATGTTTCCGCATGTGATATTGGAACTAGGCCATCCTCCAGGCCCACTATGAATACTGTGCGCCACTCCAGCCCCTTGGCCTTGTGGAATGTGGTCAATGTGACGGTGTCACTTGAACTTTGGTCGGCGGCCTGCTGGGCCTCTGTTCTAAGCCAAAGGGCCAAGCTGCGCGCGTCCGCGGCTGGCGCGGACGCGAGATAGTCTTTGGACAGTTCCAGGAATATATTAAAGTTGTCAGTCACGGAGCTTGATTCGGCATAGTTGAGCAGCGTTTTTTCGACAATTCCTTCTAACCATGCAACCAGGGAGCTTCCTCTGAGCATTGTGTTGTTGCGTTCCAGGCTGTTTACGAGATTGCGTATTTCAGTTTGTGACAGGTAGTCTGTTTCGCCAGCAAGAAATGCGGGCACCCCGGCCTCCTTGAAGCCCTTTTGAATCGGAATCAGCTGCGAATTGGTGCGAGCAAGTACTGCGATGTCATTCCAGTTCACACCTGGCTGGCGGGAGTGTTTGGCAAGTCTCGCTACCGACTGGGCCTCGGTCCTGTCATCTTTGAAGGCCCGTATCACCGGAATGGGCCCGTCCGGGAGGTTTGCAATCAGTTTTCCACCGCCCTGGGAATCATTGTTGTGGGATTTGAGGAGAGACTGGGCCAGATGCAGCACCTGTGGTGTGGAGCGGTAGTTATGCGACAGTACGACCGTCCTGGCACTCTCATACCGCGACTGAAGCCAGGCCATAAGGGAAGGGTCGGCACCGTTCCAAGAATATATCGCCTGGTTTGGGTCGCCGACAACGCAGAGGTCGGTCCTGTCGTCGATCAGAGCATTCACCAGGTTCATTTGGATGTGGTTTATATCT
>JAJYFX010000249.1 GCA_021785315.1 Actinomycetes bacterium
TATTTCCATGTAGAAGAGGCTTGTCGCACGTATGAGGGGAAGCTAGCCGCCCGGGTTGCGCCGCGTCAACTGGATCAGCTGGTTAGATTCTCCATTTGGTGGTAATCGGGCCCCGACACCGCTTCGAAGCGCAGGTAGCGGTAGATTGACTGGAATTCCTGGGTGAGCCGAAAGAAGGTCCGTATAAATCCAGGTCGGCAAGAGGTCGTAATATCAACTAATGTGCAGCATTGAAGTTTATGCAAGATAAGCCACTTTCCATTAGAACAGTGAGTTTTTACTGCGCAAGAATTGACTGATTGAGGGTACCCTGAATACTCTGATGCCTAAAGCGCCTCATGTCGTAGCTGTTGTAGTGGTTCATAATCCGGGAACCTGGTTCCAGGAGATGCTCGACTCGCTGCGCGACTGCGATTACCCCAACATTTCAACTGTTTTTGTCGACACCTCTAGCGACGTCGACGTCACTAGCGCCATTTTGACTACGATTCCCGCGGCAACGATAATCAAAGCCGATCCGACTACGGGATTTGGCGCAGCCTGCAATATTGGTGCGCACAGCGCTAAAAATGCTACCCATCTGCTGTTTTGTCACGATGACGTTGCTTTCGCTCCAGATGCCATTCGAAAGATGGTCGAGGAGGCATTTCTCATGAATGCCGGCGTAGTGACTCCAAAATACGTGGTCTGGAACTCGCCGTCAAAGATTTTTGCGCTAGGCGCTTCGATGGATAGAACCGGCACGTTAGTGAGCCGCGTGGATGTTGGAGACCTCGATCAGGGCCAATACGATATTTCCCATGAGGTCTTTGTCGCGCCGGGCGGGGCAACTCTCGTGCGCAAAGACCTTTTCGATGCCATCAAAGGCTTCGATGAGAGGATGTTTCTCTATTATGAGGACGCCGATCTGTCGTGGCGCGCTCAAATCGCTGGAGCTCGAATCGTTGCGGCTCCACTTGCCAAAGTGCGGCATCTTTTGGTTTCAACGCTTGGATCGCGCAGAGCTCGGGGTGGCAGGCGCAAGAACAGCGCTGCCGTGCGTTCACGCCTTCCTCGTCACGATCGGATAAGGTATTCGAGGAAGAACCAACTTAGAGCCCTCTTGGGTAATACTAGGGGTTTCCCCGGTCTCATATCTTTGGCCCAATATTTCGTGCTGTCGGTGGTTGAAGTTCTTTACTTCCTCATTACTGGAAAGCCAAAAATAGCCTTTTCGATATTTGAATCCTGGCCTGCGGTTGTGACCAGCAGGAGGTCCATTAGGCGAAAGCAAAAATCGATATCGCACTATCAGGTTAAGTCAGACGCCGTACTGCGCAAGCAAATGACCCGCGGCAGCGCAAGGGTGAAGGGGTTCATAAACAGTAGGAAGAACGATAAAGGACAGGTTGAAGAGGCCCGCCGGATATCTGCATGGCGTGATTATTCGACCGAGCGGTCTTTCTTGGACAGGCTGACCAAGCCCAGTCTTAGAAGGCCTAAGGACTCGGGCAGATTTGATGAAAGTTCTGCGTTAGCGATCGCTATGGCACGCCTTTCAAGGATTTTCATGTGGCTCATGATAGGGTTCGTGTTGGTTGGAACCCGGCAGGTTATATTTGGAAATATTCCCTTGGTGGGCCAATTTTTGCCGTTTGGGCCGGCTCACACCCTTGTAGCAACGTACTTTTCGGGTCTGCCCCATCACCACGGACCAGTCGCACCATCTCCCACGTCAGATCTAATCCTTGGCGCTCTTGGCTACGCTTTTTTCGGCGGCACAGGGATTGAAGCAGATTTCATCTTCGCCGCCTTGATTGCGATGGGATTGCTTGGGCTATACCGGATTGTCGCGGACTTTCGCAACCGGACGGCCGCGTATGTTGCGGTGGCACTATACGCGATAGGCCCGATTTTAGGGGGCGTAATATCCTCAGCGTCTTTGAGCGGACTCGTGATTTACTCGCTGGCTCCGTGGGTATTGCTAAGGATGTTCAGGTTGTCGAATCTTCCCGGCATCTTCAGGTCTCCTCGCCTTTCGACGCGCTACGAGCTAGCTGTTGAGGGTATCTGGCTGGGTTTGATATTTGCGTTCGCCCCATCTTTCATTTTCGTATTCGCCTTAATAGTCCTGATGGTCGGGGTCGTTGGAAACCTTCTTGGCTATCTGGGATCAAGCAAAAGGTATTTTGCCACACAGGCCGGCGCGTTGGTCCTTGCCGTCATTCTCAATTCTCCATGGATCTTGTCGCTGTTCCTGTCAGGGACACAGGCCTCTGCGCTTTTTGGTTCGGCGGGCCCAGCGCATGTCGGGATATCGTGGCTGCTTCTGATGCAGGTTTCCCAAAGCTTCCCAGTGGAATCGCTGTTTGGAGTTTTTCTTGTCGCATTCGTGGCATCGTTTATATTCGTGAGGGAGCGAAGGGCGGATAGGGTACTTACGCTCCTTGCCATCTTTTGCGTGATGCTGGTCGTAGCTATTTTCTCCTCGTATGGAGGTTTCGGCCAAGATCCGATTCCTCTGGCGATCGTCATGCCGATTGCATATCTCGCGGTGGTGACTGTGATCGGGTCGGGAATAGAGGCTGCGTTCACATCGCTGCCAGCAATTGCAATTGGCTGGCGGCATTTGGTTATCGGACTTAGTGTTCTGTCGGTACTTGTTGCCAGCTATGCAATGTTGGGCGGCAATAGCACGGGACGCTATCAGCTGATTTCGCGGGGTTACGAGTCTTCGCTTAGCTGGATGGTAAAGGACTCTTCGGGCAACCCCGGCGAGGTGCTTTGGTTGGGCAGACCTGGGACACTTCCGATTGGGTCGTACCAAATTTCTAGCGACATGTCGGCAGGAGTAACTGAAATCGGCAATCCGACGGTTGAGTCGCTCTACTCGTCATCGAACTCCCTTCAGGACCAGCGGGTCATAAGCGCGGTAAAAGCTGCAGTCCAAGAAGATACCGTATATCTGGGCAAACAGCTGGCAGCGTTGAGAATCAAGTACATTGTGATTCCCCAGTCTTCGATTTCCAACCCGTCATTTCTTACTAGCGATCTGAACTTGATGCTCTCAAGACAGCGCGACTTGAATCAGCTGGTGGCAGATCCGTCAGTGGTGGCATTCTCAGTGACCGATCCCATTCAGGCCATTGGAACCACGCACTTGAGCGGCACTGAGTCAGCCTTGAATTTGCTGCGGATTGCTCTAGATTTAGCCGTGGCTGTTCTTTGGCTCGGACTGATCGAAGCGGCGCTTAGTCGTAGATCCGTGGCCCTATGGTTGGCGCGACGGTTCCTGGCCACCAATGCTGGCCAGACGATCAGTACCGTAGGCCGTCTGTTCCGTTGGAGTATTAACTCCGAGAATATTACCAAGATCGGGCAATCGAAAAGAGCGACGGCGAAACTCAGAAATGAGGCAAATGCGGAATCGACGCTGCCAGAGAGCGGCAATGCCAGGGAAATCAAGCATGTCAGGATCACATCCATGCGGGAGGACAATAAGGAACCTGCGACATCGGATTCACCGGACGGCGGGACAATTGATGCACAGGTGACTCATGGCGAAGGCTAAGCGGGGGAAGAGCGTCAGAAGATTCTCCAAGCTGCAGTGGTTGTTGTTGACGGCATGCGCGGTCTTTGTTGCTCTTTTTGGAGCTCTTGGCATATTCATTGGCGAGCAGGGCGCGAACAATCCAATTCGAGAGGCCACTGTACTGGCGACCGAAAGGTTAGCTGTGGCAAGCGTGTCTCCGTTGAAGTCTGATTCTTCATCGTGGTACTGCACGTGGTATCTGCCAGGCAAGGGCGGCATTTCAAACGTCTCGGTATTGTTAGCAAATACCTCTTCAAAAGAGGTCAATGCGACGCTTAGCGCGTTCACAGCAGGAGGGAAGCAGTCACGGTCCTTTATGTTTCCCGCGCATAGCTTTCTTAGGTATCCGGAAACAGTCACCCAAACTGTGCAGTCAGGTGCGGTTGCATTTGTTGCCAGCGGGGGAGGGACGGTGGCGGAGTTAGAAGTTTCCGGGCCGGCTGGCTCAACCGTGTCCCCATGCAATTCGTCGCCATCGGCAAACTGGGTGGTGCTTGGGGGGAATACTCTGAGTGGTTCCGCTTCGGGTATCTCGATTTTTAATCCGTTTGGACAAGATGCGGTAATCGATGTCTCTTTGAGTTCTCCATCCAGCCGTTTTAGTCCAGCCGCGCTGAGAGGACTTGTTATTGCGTCGAACTCATACAGTGAAATTGATCTGACCAAATACTTTGCAGGACTAGGTCATGTTTCTGTCATGATTACCACCAGGATAGGGCGCGTGGTAGTGGGCGGCATCGTTCAAAGGAACGATAAGGGTG
>JAJYFX010000250.1 GCA_021785315.1 Actinomycetes bacterium
GCTTTGATGTCATTGCCAGACACCATCCATAGGGTTTTCCCCTCGGCGCTCAACTTTCGCGACAAAGGAACCAAATAATGGTTATCGGCATTCAGAACCACTACTGAAGCATCCTTGGTTATTTCTGATTTGGCCTCGACGATATCGTCCTCACTGCCGAATCGCTCCAAGTGCACTGGACCAATCGAGGTGATGACGGAGATCTCCGGCGGAATCCAGCTGCAGAGATCAGCAATCTCACCCTTTTTGAAGGTACCCATTTCAGCAATCAGGACTTCAGTTCCCGGCGACAAACCCTCGTTGATCGCTCGTGCGAGACCCGCGCGATTGTTGAACGACGCCGGCGATGCAAATGTCGTAAAGCTACCGGACGCGAGATGATTTATGTAAACCTTGGTTGAAGTCTTGCCGTAGGATCCGGTAATTGCCACAACTCGTGGAGAGATCTTCATGAGCTTCTTAGTGGCCATGTCCACGAACTTCGTCAGCTTCCTGTGCTCCATCGGAAGCGTCACCAGAAGAACGAAATCCACAGTTGCCGGAATCAGTAACAACGCGATGACGCCGAAAGCCATACCCAGGCTAAACCATGCGCCAATCGCGATAAAGACCAGATTTATAAGCCACGTAAGAACCGCGACAGTAGTTAGTCTCCGCGTGTATTTCAAAGGAGAGGTGGAACCTCGATATCCGAGCCCGCGCGGCGCCACGAGCGTAGCAGCCAGCACCACGATGAAACCCGCACTGGCAGGTATGAGATCCGCCGGCCTTGCCACGGTAACAACGCCGGCAATCACTGCGGCCGCTCCCAGCAGCGGGTTCAATATCCGATGCCGGTCCAGATACCAGCGAAGCGCAAACCTTAGCGTATACCCGGGAATATAGTGCTCCCGCTGAGCGACGCGAAGCCACCTAACACTCGAAACCACTATGGCCGCCACCGATACAAGGGCCGCCAAGTAAGAATAAGTGACATTCATTTTTCTGCCAAAGACCAAATGAACGCCGAGCATCGAGATTGACATCTAATCTGTTGTCCTTTGAACTAAATGAACGACTTCATCCATGAGCACTTGGGGGGACGCTACAGCTAAAAAATGGTCGCCCGGCATTGTTTTCAAGCTAATTAGCGATGGATGCAGGTTAGCCGCCCGCTCTGCAACCGCTACGGGCGCCACGATATCGTCTTGCCCCCACAGGAGGGACACGGGCACTTTGAGATTCCTTATCAGTTCAGCATAATCTTCATTGACAACTTTGACCAGGACGTTGCGCATGATTCCTGTAGCCAATGCATAGTCGCGTGACCCGTACCTGACTCGTAAAGCTTCCATCTTGGTTTGCGAAATCAAGCGATACTTGAACATATATCTGGCGATCCTAAAGGTCAGCTTCGGCTTGCGCGATGCTCCCGGACTACGAAGCAGCGGCACACCACTTAGCAAAACCGCGGCCAGGGCAAACTGATTTTGGCTGACCGAGGTGAGCGACAGTGCGACCCGCCCGCCAAAGGAATGGCCTATGACCACCACTTTCACCTCGGAGGGACGAGGCATAAAAGCGGCCGCCTGCCCAATCGCATCGCCTACGATCTCCGCATATTCATAAGATCCAGCCGGCAGCACCGGCGCGGGAGAAGTGCCAAATCCGGGAAGATCGAACCGAACAACCCACGGCGAGTCAGTCCCCTTTGCCACAAAGTTGGCAAAAGCAGAGAAATCCGCCATCGTCCGGGCCCATCCATGCAGGAGCACCCATAGCTCATCATCACGGGTCCCAGGCTGGACTTCACCGAAGATCGCACCGCTGACAAAAGACTTGAGCAGAATTCTCCCCTTTGGTAATCCCAGAGCGAAAAGCAAACACCTAGAGGCTAATACCGAGACAGCCGGAAACAGCTGTTCTTTCGATCGTGCCGGGTCGTTTAGGCCACCCGCCCAGAGACTAAATACCTCTTTAGACCATCGAGAACGGGCTATACGAGCCCATTAGGAACGATTTCGAGTCAACCCCTAGAATTCGGTCGAAAACCGTTGCATAGACGGAGCGAAAGTCAGTGGTGAAGACAAGGTTACCTAATTGCAAATGATTCAAATCGGACGGCTCGCCATAGAACCCGCCCTTCACCATTGGACCTACCACAAAAACGTTGTTGGCCCATCCATGATCTGTGCCTTGGTTCGAATTGACAGACACGCGTCTTCCAAACTCGGTGTAGATCACTACAACCACGCCTCGGCCTTGCGCGCTGTTCGCCATTGCATCGACGAATGCGGACACGGCAACATCGAGCTCACCTAGCAACTTCTCCTGAGTGGGGAGTTGGTTGACGTGTGTGTCAAACCCGCCCAGCTCGACGCTGTACACCTCCGGGGTGGCGCCGGCAAGGATTAGGTTCGCGACGATGCTCAACTGCGTAGCAAGAACATTGGCGCTGGACTGCCCGCCTCCGCCGTTGGCGATCGCCAAGGCGGCCCCGCCGTTTCCTGCAATGTCACTCGAAGTGGCGTCCTTCAAATGCAGAGGATCGCTGGACGCGGTGGCCGAAAGAGTCGGACCCATCTGCCGGCTCAACTGAATCAAATTATGGCTGGACGCTGCAGCCTCAACCAACAGTTGTGGCTGCCCCGAACTCAATTCAGCCAGAGCCGAATAGAGCGTCTGCTCGGTGGAGTCTCCTGGAAGAACCAGCTTTCCCGGAGGAATAGCCGCACCCTGGACTTTCTCTCCTGTAAGCAAGGTCGGCATTGTCGGCCCGATGCTGACAGCCCTGAGCGGAGAGGAGTTCGTTGCATCCAACCACCTGCCCAGCCATCCCGTGCTGGTCGGCGTGCCACTCACGCCGCTCTGCCATATATCCATTGATTCGAAATGGCTGTAATTCGGATTTGCAAAGCCCACGCCCTGGACTATTGCCAACTGATTGGCATCCCAAAGCTTTTTGAACCCGGTCATAACCGGATGAAGAGCATAACCATCGCTCAGAGGAAGCACCTTCGCGGGATCGATTGCGAGATTACCCCGATTTGACTCGTAAATGGGAGATTGGTACGGGATTACCGTATTGAGCCCATCATTTCCACCATACAGAGTCAGCATCACAATAGTTCGCTTGACAGGAGGTGGAACCGATAGCGATTTCGGTGAGGCGGATGGTTTCTTCTCCGGACGAAAGAAGCTCTCCCAGAGTCTTGGACCGAGCGCCCCAGCCAAAACCCCCGCGGCACCGAAGCCACCTGCCAAAGCCAGGAATTTTCTCCGATCAAGGCCGGAACCGGCCCCAGCTGGGGAAATACCGGTCTGGTCAGACTCCTCCTGGGGTTCATCCGCCCCAGTCCATATGCGATCGTTTCCGCTGTCGCTCATTCGACTCCTCAGTTCGTTACAAACTCGGGTGACACTAGGGCTAAAGACACCAGCATGTGAGGATTACCGACTGCTTGCTTTAGAGCAGCGCTGGTCGACGAAGACCAGCTACTGATCGAAAGCATCTCCGCGGCAGCGTCAACCCTGGAAGAAGGAGCGGAATCGGCCACAAGCGAAACGTCGCCTGCAAGACCCAGCCAGTGCGCGAATCTCCATCGCGCCAATGCCGATGACGTGGACAGCCAGTATTCATTTTGCGGCCAGCCACCTACGCTCGGCGGATCGAACAGCACCTGACCCAAACTATTCAAGAAACCGATAATTGGAGGCTTGAGGGTGGGAATTCGGTTCGGGGCCACATGAAGCGCTCTTAGGGCTCCTATTACGTATTCGGTGGGCTGCTTGATAAGTCCGTTTGCCGATTCAGGGGAAAGAAAGCTCGGGTGTCCAAAAACCGCCCGGAGAAGGTTGGCCATGTTCCTGTCTTTGCTGTAGGCTGCCGCCAGTTCAGCCACCAATGGATCAGTTGGCGTGATGGGATAGGCGAATCTGCTCCATACTGACGCTACGACAAACTTTGCGCTGGCTTGCGACTTCGTGGCGATGTCGATAACCTGCTGACCGGTAGTAACGCCCTGGTGCCCAAGAAAATTCTGCGGCAAAGAGCTGTGCTGCTTGGCAGCTATTGCGAACTGGCCGGTCTCGGTATTCAGGTGCCATCCGGTAAAGGCAAACGCTGCTGCCCTGACGTCGTACTCCGAGTACGTCCCTATTCCCATTGTGAACCGTTCCATCAACTCCCTGGCAAAATTCTCGTTTGGGTCGGGAAGACGATCCGTGCCCGCATCCAGCCAAATAAGCATTGCCGGGTCGGTTGAGATAGCAGTGGTCAGGGTCGTGAAATCCCCGCTTCCCATAGATCGAAAAATCTGGTTCTGCCGATACATATAGACGGGATAA
>JAJYFX010000251.1 GCA_021785315.1 Actinomycetes bacterium
GATCACAGCATTTGTCGCCGCCATGGCCGCCACGTCACAGACTGACATTAAAAAGGTATTGGCATATTCGACAGTTTCCCAGCTGGGTTATATGTTCCTTGGCATCGGTACCGGGCAGTATGTGGCTGCCATCTTTTTGATGGTCACCCACGCGTTCTACAAAGCTCTTCTCTTCCTGGGAGCCGGATCCGTCATCCACGGATTGCATGATGAGCAAAACATCAAGAAGATGGGTGCGCTACGGAAATTGATGCCGATAACTTCCGTTACCTTTATTGTGGCATGGCTGTCCATAGCTGGATTTCCGCCTTTTTCAGGGTTCTGGTCCAAGGGAGACGTTCTGGCTGGAGCGTATCAGAAGTCGGTGGTGCTGTGGCTGATTGGCGCGCTCACCGCAATCTTGACGGCTTACTACATGGGTCGCGAAGTTTACCTCGTGTTTTTTGGAAAGCAGCGATTTGAGAAATCGGCCCATGTCCACGAGTCGCCAAAAGTCATGACGATACCACTGCTGCTACTCGCAGTGCTTTCTATATTCGGCGGCGTCCTTAATCTGCCGATTAGCGACAAGTTCAGATTCCTGGAGAACTGGCTCGCGCCAGTGTTCGGGGGCGCGCTAGCGCCATCCACGCTTTCAAGTTCCCTGAGGCTGGCGCTCGGCGCCGCAGACGGTGTATTCGCACTCGTTGGTATTGGCCTTGCCACTTCGCTATGGATAAGCAGCTCGTCGCGGCCTGCAATCGAGCCCTCGCTTCTAGCCAACGGGTGGGGCATTGACCGTTTTTACGATCGTGTTTTCGCGAGATCGTCGACACGGCTATCCGCGGAGGTAACCGACGTCATCGAAGTGAAGGTAATAGACGGCGCGACTATGTCGATTGCCGGACTGGTTGGGTTTGTCGGTAAGTATGCCCGCAAGGTTCAGAGCGGCTATATCCGGAACTATGCCCTTTACATCAGCGTCGGCGTACTTTTGATCCTTGGCTACTTCGTGACAAGGGCGGGTGCGTAAATGAAGACTGGGTTCGTGAAAGGGTTTGTTTTGAGGAAGGCACTGATTTGAGCACGCTACTGAACCTTCTTATATTTGTCCCTCTCGCAGGTGCGGTTATCGCGGCGATCGTCGGGTCCAAGAAGACGGCCATGACTGTCGCGAAAGTTGTGGCATTACTAGATTTCGTCTTGGCGGCAATCGTCCTGGTGCAGTTCAATACCAGCTCCACCGGGTTCCAGGGGGTGTCAAGTGTTTCTTGGATTCCAGCTTTTGGAATTTCCTGGAAACTCGGTATCGACGGCATCTCTCTATTTTTGGTGTTATTGACTGCCGTGCTCTTTCCAATAGCCTTGTACGCTTCGAAGGAGACGAAGTCGGTAGGGTCGTATGCGGCATGGATGCTTATGCTTGAGGCGTCGCTAATCGGCAGCTTCCTTTCTCTGGATCTGTTCAGCTTCTTCCTTCTCTTCGAGCTGACTCTGATTCCTTCATATTTCCTCATCGCAAGGTGGGGATATGCCCGATCCGGTTTCGCTGCGGTCAAGTTTTTCGTCTATACATTTTTTGGGTCGGCCTTCCTGCTGGTCGGCATCCTGGCTTTGGTTTTCATTCATCAAGCCCAGACTGGCACCACGACCTTTGATTTAGTGACCTTGGCCCACTCAACTCATCTTTCCGACACCGCGCAAGAGTGGCTGCTAATCGCCTTCACGGTCGCTTTCGCCATAAAGGCGCCGCTCTTCCCGTTACACACCTGGTCACCAGATACCTACGGTGAATCTCCGCTGGGTCCGGTTGTAATTATCGCTTCGGTGATGGCAAAGCTTGGAATCTACGGCATGATTCGTTTCGATCTCGAGCTGTTTCCGCGCGCCTCACATATTCTGGCGCCCCTGCTGCTAACTCTTGGAGTTGCCGGCATAATCTATGGCGCTGTTGTGGCTGCCTCATCCTCCCATATGCGGCGGTTCGTGGCGTTTTCCTCTTTGTCCCACGTTGGATTCATCGTTCTTGGCCTCTTTGCGCTGACGCCGCAGGGTTTGACGGGCGCAGTTGTGCAGATGTTCAATCACGGTATCTACACCGCAGCACTGCTGCTGGTAATTGGATTTATCTATGAGCGGCGCTCGAAAATGGGATTTGATGGCTTAGGCGGTATTCAAAAATCGGCGCCGATAATGGCGGGAGTCGCCACGGTGATTGTCATGGCTACGGTCGGCCTGCCTGGCCTGAGCGGGTTTGTCGGGGAATTCCTGATTCTTCTTGGCGCATTTCTTTCCCATAGATGGTGGGCGGTTGTCGGAGCCACCGGCGTGGTGCTGAGTGCGATCTATATGTTGTGGGCATATCAGAGGATATTTCATGGCAAGCCGTCTGAGGCCATAGCCAAGGAGGGCTTCAAAGACATAACGAAGGCCGAACTAGCTTTGGTCCTTCCGCTCATTGCACTGATAGTCTTCCTTGGGGTTTACCCCAAGCCGATGTTGGACCGGGTGGATCCAACTGTCAATGCTCTCGTTACCCAGGTGGCACACGCCCCAAGTTATCCTTCTTCTGCCAACTACAGCGCACAGTCAAAGGGTTAGGTCGATGTCATTTCTAATTGCTCAAGTAGCATCCTTTGCACCAATCAAGTTGCCGTCGGTCGAATACTCCGCAATTGCGCCAGAGTTGATTATGATCGTCGGTGCCATTGTTGTGATGCTGATCAGTTCGCTAGTTGCCAAGCACGTGTCGAAGGCCACCTCAATCGTTGTTGGGGCGCTGGTGGCAATCGCCAGTCTGGCTGACTCAATTTATTTGGGTTTTCAGTCAGGTACCAGCGGGGCTAACAAGGCGGTACTTTCCGGTGCCGTTGCGCTAGACAAGTTCGCAATTTTCTTCTATGCGCTGTTCTCCATAGTCGCGCTACTGACTGTACTGCTCGGACGGCAGCTGATGAATTTGGACCGGGGCCGCGTTCCGGATTTCGTTGCGCTTGTATTGCTCTCCACATCCGGGGCCATGCTCATGGCCTCGGCCTTGGATCTGATAGTTCTCTTCGTGGGTCTCGAGATCTTGTCTATCGCGCTATATGTGCTGGTCGCCATCGAATCGAATAGCTCTAGAGGCCACGAGTCATCAGTAAAGTACTTCATGCTTGGCGGGTTCTCATCGGCGGTATTCCTTTACGGCGTCGCGCTGGTCTATGGCGCGACCGGATCCACGAACCTCGGGCAGGTTCTGACTTTCCTGGCTAATAATCTTCTCAAGTCAGACGGCGTGTTGCTAGCGGGAATTGGGATGATTCTTGTTGGGCTTGGGTTCAAGATCTCAGCCGTCCCATTTCATTTCTGGGCGCCAGACGTTTATCAGGGTGCTCCCAGCCCAGTGACTGGATTGATGGCCGCAACCGCCAAAGCTGCTGGATTTGCAGCCTTGCTCCGGGTCTTCTACTCGGGATTCATCACTTATCAGTCCTACTGGGTGCCTGTAGTCGGGGCGCTCGCCGTGCTCACGCTTCTCCTTGGAGCTGTTCTGGCGGTTCTTCAAAGGGATATCAAGAGGACCCTCGCTTATTCCTCCATAAATCAGGCAGGCTTCATTCTGCTTGGGCTTTACGCCGTGTCGGCTAGAGGGGTTGGCGCTTCTCTATACTTCCTGATCACTTACTCCGTGGTGATTGTTGGCGCATTTGCTACCGTTGGCGCAATGGAGAAGCTGCTGGGGAAGCAGGGCTTGGAGCTTGAAGATCTGCGGGGGCTTTCGAAGAAGTCGCCATTCCTGGCCTTTTCGTTCGTTGCTCTGATTCTCGCCCAGGCGGGTGCGCCATTTACTACGGGATTCCTTTCCAAGTTCAACGTTGTGCTTGCAACCGTGGATGCGCGCCACTATCCTGTTGCGCTTGTCGCCATGATTTCGGCCGCTATCGCAGTGTTTTTCTATTTGCGGATGGCGCTTTTGCCTTTCCGCGCGGCCAGCGGCGAATCTGAGACCATACTGCCGGCAGCTGTCGGCTTGGAGGAAAATCAACAATCTGGAAATTCAGCTGTTCTGGTCAAAGAGGACGTAATCGTAGCGGTCAAGAGCAAAATTGACAGCGTAACT
Organism: Actinomycetes bacterium; assembly: GCA_021785315.1. The sequence goes on from JAJYFX010000251.1 coordinate 4,082, forward strand.
GTGGTCATCGGCATTGCTGTGGCGGTAACGATAGGTCTTGGAATCTGGGCAGGTCCGCTTGTCGATCTGGCAAATAGGGCAGTGCTGTTTTTCTAGGCCCTAGCTCGACTTCAGGGGTTCGACGGCGAATCGGCAGGGTTTAGAAAACGCCCGATTATTGGCAGCTCCCACAAAGCTTCAGCCCTGGCGATTGCCAGCAGAATGGCCGGGGCGTGCTCGGCGTTATCGT
>JAJYFX010000252.1 GCA_021785315.1 Actinomycetes bacterium
CGGCGTCGCTTTTGACATCGATACGCAAGTCTGCGCTCTCCGTGGTCTTTAGTGCCAAGGGCTTTTAATTCAAAGCTAGAGAAACTCCCTATCGAAAGGTTAAACTATCGACTCCCCGCCATCTACGAAGAAGCTCTGCCCCGTAACGTGCCTTGCGCCGGGTGATAAAAGATAAACCACCGCATCCGCAATGTCCTCTGGCTCGGCATATCGCCGAAGAGGGATTCCGACCCTGAATTCAGGTAGAGAACCGTACAACTTGCGACTCACCACGTCTTCTCCATCTTGTGCTCTGGATAGCTTCATCATCGCAGTATTGACCACTCCTGGGCACACCGTATTGACCCGAATACCTTTCTCCGCAAGTTCAAGAGCTAGCACACGCGTCAGTTGAATTACGCCAGCCTTGCTAACCGAATAGGCACTCTGGCCAACTCGCGGTGCATGCCCTGAAAGTGAGCCTATCGTGACTATTGCACCAGACCCGGCAGCAACCATCTGCCGTGCAGCGGCCCTGAGGCTGACGAACATTCCACGAAGGTTGACATGGATGATATTATCCCAGGCCTCGTCATCAAGATCTATAGTCTGGGCGGATACCATTCGAATGCCGGCACATGCAACAAATCCATCAAGTCTGCCAAAGCGATCTATTGTTGCGTCGATAGCACCATTCATTTCATTTGAATTGGTCACATCAGTGCTCAGTGTCAGCACATTCTGGCCTAGATCGCTGATTACCTTTGCGGATTGGTCCAATAGATCCTTATTGAGGTCGATGAGCACGACGCTGGCTCCAAGAGATGCCAACTGAAACGCTGTTGCAAAACCTATCCCGCTTGCACCGCCGGTGACTGCTACTACCCCACCATCAAAATTCATACTTCTCTCCTCGCCACAGATTCTCCGGCTATTCGACCTGATGTCAGTGCCCAAGCGATGTGAAGACCATGTCCCTTGAGCATCATCCCGCCTTGTCCTATACCGCCTACCGCATAGAGACCTTCTATGGGAACGCCATCTTCTGCAAGCACACGGCATTCGGTGTCTACCGCAAGGGACCCCTCTGTAACGGTAAGCATCGCATGGACAGGGCCCATTGCATGGAAAGGAGACTGGCGTAGATTCTCTGCTGCAGCCCGCAGCGGAGCGGCAGGCACTCCAATAGCGCTTGCAAGTCCTTCTAAAGTAGTGCCGCTATGCACTAGGTCTGGTCTGCCCCGTGCGTAATCGGCAAAATAGGCGTAAGCGATACCGGGAGCCGTGGATATGAAGAAAGGGAATGCTGCAAATTTCTTCGCGACCAGCTCATCAAAAACAATGTACCCTGTTGAATCCCGCACCATTGCGAGTCCGGCAGCTGGTGTCTCGCCAGTCACCAAGTTGCCGTCAAGATCCACTAGTACGGCGCCTTCTTGGAAAAGACTCTCTGACGGAGACATATGGGTAATCAGCAGCGAAGTGATAAGCGGCTTCAATGCCCAGGATGGTGCCTTGCTCATATAAAGCCCGCCGATCTGATTGACCCATCTCCACTTGGGAAGACGCTCCGTAAACCCTGGCTTCGGAGATGTTGGAAAACGAAGCTGAGGGCCAAATATCATATCCATATTTCGTTTAGCGGCACCCAAAGCCTTTGCCATCACGAAACCGTCCCCGTTGCTTTCGGAATTGACCGGTATGGCTGCTGCTGCCGCTGGCTCGAGATACTTTTTTCGAAGCTCCGCATTGCCTGAAAAATCGCCGCTCGCCAAAATTACGCCACGCCTGGCCACTACTTCAATCTCTTCACCCCCGCTCCGCGCGTATGTGACGCCAGCGACATGGCCGTTTTCCTCTCTTATCGACCGCACTGGTGTGTTCAGATAAATCTTCACACCCAGGCGCCGGGCAGAGGGGCCAAGGACGTCAATGTACGCCTGAGAGTTTGGTATGACATTGTGCATGCGGCTGACCCGATGAGGCGGTTCTGGGAAGGGTCCGACGAACACCACACCCATGTCCTCGAGCCAAGCTAAGGTAACCGAAGCCTCCGCGGCCAGCATTGCCCTCAGCGCGCTATTGTCGCGAGACGCTAAGGTCGGTGCAAATGCAATCATATCTTCCCGGAAATCATCAGGACTATCGGCGATTCCGGCGCGCCGCTGGAGACGCGTGCCCGCTGCGGAAAATGAGCCCACAGACCGCCTCGTGGTCCCACCCAGAATCGGCTCCTTCTCGAAAAGAACTGTTTTCATACCCCGCGTCGCCGATGCCACTGCTGCGGCCAGCCCAGCTCCACCGCCGCCTACAACCACGACGTCGACTATTTCCCTATGATTTTCCATAACGCCACCTCAACCAATATTTCCAGTAACAGGCGGTGTCCACCGCCCATGAGAGCGTTCACGAGCCTGGGGATCCCCTTGGGGATGTCCGGCGTACTTGCTAAAAGACGAGTGTTTCGGCCAGTTTGGATGTGCCGGGGTTCCAAGTGGCGGAGGCGGCTCGATTCCCAAGTGAGCTGCCGGCGAAACTTGAAAGACTTTATAGAGTTCCTCTTTGGTGCAGCCATAACTGAATAGCAGCTTTATCATCCAGCGGGTTCCCACGACGTGAGGAAAGTTCTGAAGCTGACCGTAGTCAGAACCGTAAACACAGTTCTCAGCTCCGACTTCTTTGATTTGCCTGGCGGCATATAGGGGCCCAGATTCGTGAAGGGGGAAAGCTTCTGCGCCAAGGCCCGATAGCATAAGCTTTACACCTAGCTCAGCCTGTTGCTGCATCTGCTCTATCGAATGCTTCGAATGGATGTGTGCCGGATGAACAACCTCCATGTGGGTCACACCTGCATCCTTGGCCTCTTGGAAAAGCCTGTATGTATCCTCAAAGGGATAATGCCCGCAGGCAAGTACTAAATCATTTTCAGCCGCGATTTTGATAATCTCCCGAAGCTCCGGAACTACGCGGCCTCTCTCATCGAGAAGATTGATCCCATAACCTGAGGTATCATCGTAAACAACCTTGCGATGATGATATGAATCCACCATCGGCATCCAAACATACTTCATTCCAGGAAAGCCAAGGCATTTCTTCACCGCCTCGGGGTTAAGGCCGCCTTGCGAGTAATTCAGCGTGACCCCTCCGAAGCATTGCACTGCTCTAAGATTCCGCTCTTCGGCATATCGATCTACAAGTTTCTGTACCAATGCATTTCGTGATGCGGACGGAGTGTACCAAGTTTTGACAACCATTGCCCGCATGCCGGCATCGGTGTAGTCGAATGCAAGGTCGTCCTCCAACAAAAGGCGTTCGAATGGGTCCGAACCTCCGTGAGCATGTATATCGATAGCATTAGTGGCAATATCGTCGACATCCTGTTCGGTATATTTAGCCCCTGCCAGAAACCGCGCATACTGAATGTTCGCCCACTGCACCTGTTTGCGAGCCACCCAAGTTTCAACCTCATCGCTCAGCTCTTCATCCGGATGTGTCAGCTTCTTAAGGCGATTCACCCGCTCGTCTGGAACTTCGATTTCCAAGATGTCTTTGAGGCTGAGTTCCTCCTCGGGCTGTACGCTCGTTCGCCTATCACTCTCGCCTTTCAACGTCATTACTCATCTCCTTTATTTTTTTCTGTAGTCTCGTGTTGCGAATTTGTCAAGGCTTCGATAGTGACTCACTTCCTCCCTTTTCGACTAACGGTGCAAGCATGTTCTCCTCAACAAACCTGTCATGGAGAATTTCGTCATCCCTGTGCCCAGCGGTACGTCTAAAACGAACCAATTGATCAGCAATTAGTTCCATCAAAGCCACGTTTGGAACCACTGAAAACGAAAGTGCTTGCCCCTGGGCAGGCGCCGGAAGCACATACGTCGCGTGACGTGCCAACGGACTTGAAGCTGAGCCCGAAATCACAACGGTTACCGCTCCCCTGCGTCTGGCAATAGCCATTGTTTCAAGCGTCGGTCTGAACTGTAGCCATAGACCGAATCCGACAACTAGATCTCTGGAGTCAAGATCGCTCAAACCAATTGTGCGATCGACCCCACTGGCGCTGACGAACTCGGCCCGCAAATTCGCAAAGCGCAACATACGCACAAAGAGCTGTGCTAATGCAGTCGAGATGCTCTCGCCGGTCACGATCACCCGTCTTGCACGAAGTAGCGCCTGGCAAACAGAATCCAGATCGCTGGCTGTTTCGTAGGCCCGATCAAGATTTCGGTGATGGTGATCCCTCAGAGCCCCAAGCCCCTCGTCAGCCGACACTTCCGGCACTTGGAGTCCAGTGTGGCGAAGATAGGCAAGCCGGACCGCATCCTGAAGT
>JAJYFX010000253.1 GCA_021785315.1 Actinomycetes bacterium
TGGTCTAGGGACTGCGGGGACGTTGATGGGTGTTGGCCGCTACTTAAAGGAGCGGAACCCAAATATACAGCTTTGGGCTATCGAGCCACCCTCTGGAGAGATGGTAGACGGGCTTCGAAGCCTAGACGATGGCTATATACCACCGGTTTTTACCGACAATCACGGTTCTGAACTTTTAGATAGAAAGATTGTTGTTGGCCCTAAAGAGTCGATACTCTGGACCAGGCGATTGGTAGAGGTAGGGGTGTTCGCCGGAATTTCCTCTGGGGCCATTATGGCAGGTGCAGCGAGGTGTGCGTCGACGATCGACGAGGGAGTAATTGTTAGCGTCGTATGTGATGCTGGCTGGAAATATCTCTCTACACAAGCTTGGACCGCGCCCATCGATGAAGTGACAGATAAAGCGAAGTCAATCATTTACTTTTAAGTACTTAAGCTCTCTTGTGCGGTGGTGACGTTTCGAAACAGAATGCGATACTTTTAATGGCTTCCATGTCGCCTGTCCTAGATTCCTGCGCGTATCTTTGCTAGGCCTGTCGAGAGGCGGCTGATACCGATGGAGGGGCGAACCCTCGGGAGAGTAAGAGGCAACGGTTGAAGCTGATGCTCGGGTTTAGCTCGGGCCAAACCGCCTGGGCGATGTTGCATCGCTACCGCTCGGTCCTGGTACGTCCAGGTCGTGAACGACTGCATGGTTACGTGGAAATGGACGAGTCGTTCTTGGGCGCACCCCAGCCAGGTAAGCGTGACCGAGGAGCCGCCGGGAAAGTCCTGATTGCAATAGCAATCAAGCACGTTAGGACAACGAATCTCGGATGTGCACGGGTAGGCGTCGTCGAGAATGCCTGGGTGCCAGAATTCCCCCGCTTCTTGTTGGAGAACGTGGAACCGGGTGCGACCCTCCTCACCGACGGGCTCAGGTCCTATCCCACTGCCGTTGGCACCACATATACGCACGAACCGATTAACGTGAAGGGTTCGGATCAGCTGGCACACGAGACTCTTCCCGGAGTCCATCCGGTCGTCTCGCTCATCAAGCGCTAGCAACTCGGCACGCATCAGACGAGCATCGAGGCGACCACGTCACTGCCTACCTGAACGAGTTCTGCTTTAGCTTCAACCGCAGACACTCTCACTCAAGAGGGATACCCTTCTTCCGCCTCACAGAACTCGCCGTTGGCTCACCGCTCACTCGTGGTGAGCCAACGGCGAAGAAGAGGTGCCCAAGCCCGCCCGAGGGAAACCTTAGAGCCTGGTGCGAACCCCGGTCAGGCGACTATGGAAAGTCGCTTAACTGGGGTGACGCGCGTCAGGGGTGACAAGATGGATACCCTCCCTAACAAAGTGATCAATAAGAGCGAGAATGCACACCTGACGAGATGACAACCTACGAAGGGACGGCCGAGAACAAGACAGCCGAATAGGCAGAGGTTCCGCCCCAAGGAGACCTTCTGTCTCCTACAGGTTGGCAAGTGCCGAGCTACGCGCTATAGTAATCGTCGCACATGCTGGGGGATTATCGTGAAGTCGACGAAGTATATGTACGGTTCGCATATTGCTCTAAGCGTTGGGGGGGTGATCTGCTTATCGGCTCAACGATCTTTTGCGGGTATTCAAACACCAGTTCCATCGGACGAAAATTACGTTTATCAGTACCGAAACACTACAAATACCTATCAAGGTCAATTCGCGGGGGATTGGGTGCAGTGCAATTGCGTTCAGGTCGCAGGATACCCACAGACTTATGGCTGCAGCGAAAAGGTAACTGTCACGGCTGGAGTCGGCGGTTTTGTCTCCAGCATCCCACTTGGTGAGATCTCTGCGTTGCTCGGCTTCAGTGTGAACTGGTCTTATTCAGAAGGGATCGGGTCTAACTGCGCGATCACAGTTCCGGCTGGTGCCTACGGTCCAATTCAGGTTGGGTCAGATTTCTGGCAACCCTATGTTGTCGACCAATTCAGGCTCTGCACGGTTCAAGGCAGCTGCGGAAATTGGGGTACTCAAGTGAATACGGTACAGCGCCGAGATTCGGGCACCTACCGGTTTGCTGGAGTTTAATATGGGTAAGTGGCCGCGACGCTCCTTGCTGACCTGCACGTATTTAGCCATTTGTGCAATTGTCTTATCGTCTTGTGGCGCATCGACGGCGAATTCGCTGCCGCAACTGTCGCCCTCGGTTGGTGATCGCGATGTGCTGTTCGTCGGGAAAGGCACCGGAAGTCGTGTCATTCAGCTAGCCGTTCCTGTGCATAAAAGGGGCGCAGTGCTCCCGGGGGGTGTCTTGGCGATTGTGGCAGTTTGCTCCGGTAGCGGGTCGGTAGTTATCAGGTTAGAGCCTGGTGGTGAAAATGATTCTCCCTCGTGTCGTGCTTCAGGCGGCGGCTGGTCAATTTCTGGCCCCGCGAAGCTCGCATGGCCTAGTCGAATGACGGTCACTGCCCAACCTGGAACATCGTGGCGAATTGCCGTCGTCGACCCATACGGATCGACAGGAGTGAGCCAAACCGCGAAGTGAATTTCGTCGAAACGGAAAGCGGACACAGTACAAACTAGGGCGAGTTCAACTGGTCATGGCAACATTTCAGCATACTGAGTTTCCACTAAATCCTTGGGGCATGTCAAAGTCTTCCAGGATTTTGTTATCACCCATCCCGCTAATTCGGTTTCAGAGAACCCGGTAATTCGTTTTCACCTATTTTGGGATCTTTTTGTTGATGAACAGAACACGCGGATAATAGGCCGCACTTGTTTTTGCGATTGAAAGTTTCCGCCGCAAGACCATTAGGCACGCAGTGGGCAATCAGGCACCAAGAGTTTTGGAAGTTATGTTGAATTTTATGATTGTGACGACTGGGGAGGCCCACTTGGTTGTAGTTTCGTAATCATGGCGAATGAACTTTTCAACTGGCTTTATCGCGATATCGAGGATCAGGCGAGAGTCATACTTGAGCCCTCAAATTACAACTACTATCGGTCCGGTGCAACCCGCGAGCGAACCCTAGCGAGGTCCAAGGATTCATGGGCGAGCTACGACTTTGTTCCCCGAATACCAATTGAGCGAAAAACTGTTTCCAGTCGATCGCAATTCTGCTCCGTTGAACTGGCCACTCCACTTTATGTAGCCCCGATGGCTTTTCAATCACTTCTAAATAGCGGTGCAGAATCACAGTTTGCGCTGGCAGCCAATTTAGTGAATGTTCCGTACTGTCTTTCATCCCGAACTACCACGTCAATCAGTGAAGTGGCTGAAATTGCGTCTGATGAAGCCGAGCGGAGGCGGCTTTTTGGACATCTGAGTGGATTTCACAAACACATGCTTGAGCATTTTTGGCAGGCCGATGAAGCTATCTCAAGCGGTGCGAAACTATTCTTTCAGGTCTACTTCATGGCCGAGCGGGAAGTGACATTTCAACTTGCAGAAGAGGCTCAATTAAACGGATTCTCTCTTTTCTTGCTAACTGTAGACACTCCGGTTCTTGGCATGCGCCTCTCGGATTTGAAAATGGGCTTCGCCCCGCCTGAGGGGTACGCCGACAAACTTTATGATCGTTTGGTGAGAGAGGGAAGGCTTTCCAGCACAAAAAGTGCCGATGATATTCCATTTCAGCCCAAGAGCCGAGATAACGCTTTGAACCAGGATCCAGGTATTGGACTTGGTGCTTTGAGGCTATTAAAAGCTAGGGTCGACCTCCCGGTGGCCGCCAAGGGAGTTATCAGGCAGTCTGATCTGTATGGTGCCCTAGCGGAAGGGGCCGATGGCGTCGTGATTTCGAATCACGGTGGGCGTCAGTTGGACGATACAGTTCTTACAGCGGATGCCTTGTGGAGGCTCTGGGATAATTTTGAATCGTCGAGAGTTTCAGTTGACGGTGGTATATCAAATGGGGCGGACGTCGTGAAGGCTCTATGTATGGGTGCGAGTTCAGTGGGGATAGGCAGGAATGCTGCGTGGGCCTTTGCTGTGGGCGGTGCGCTGGGCCTTGCTTCCTATCTTATTGAACTACGTATCGAGATCGAATATGTGATGACACTTTTGGGAGTGGCTTCGGTTTCCGAACTAGGTAGGAGCGACATAACTTTGAGCTCAAGAACATGACCGCTGGAAGGATTTGCCCAATTTTCAGAATAGGTTCACTGTCAAGCTAAGACCAAAATCTCAGAAGAAATCGCCAGGCTCCGCTGGCTATTTCCATAATCGAAGATCGGAGCTCGGGCTAGCAACTCGAACATACTCGGCAATGAGCATTCTGACCTTCGATAGAAACTATTAGGGCAATGTCCATTTTCGTTGTCCATTTTCGTTT
>JAJYFX010000254.1 GCA_021785315.1 Actinomycetes bacterium
CCCAAGAGGGTGGGGCAGACGCTGCACGACGTCTTGGAAGTCTACGGAAGGGATCATCCCGTATTTGTCGGAAGAGAGCTGACCAAGATGCACCAGGAGATCTTTTTTGGCGATGTCGCCGGAGCAGTCGAACGTTTTGGCGGCGATCCACAGCGGGGAGAGTTCGTGATGGTTCTGGGGGCGAACGAGGTTGATGAGTCGGGGTCGCTGGGATTGCGGACCTTGGAGCTGGTGATGGAGGCGCTCAGCGGCACCGGGGCAGGGACTCGAGCATTGGCGGAGGAACTTTCGGAGATAACCGGTGTTAGCAAGAACCGGATCTATAACATGCTGATTCAGGCGCAGGGTAAGGCAGTCGAAGCTTCAGTTTGACTCAGATTGGCGCCGACGGAGCTCATTTAGACTGCGGACTGAACGGGAGGCGCAACCTATTGTTCGCACGTCAATTATTGTTTTAGGTTGCTGAAGATTTCTCATTGGGGACTGTTCTGCCGTCACTCTATTATTTTTTGCTAAGGTGCATGCCGTGTCGAAGTTTTTCATTACAACTCCTATTTATTATGTGAACGATGTCCCGCATCTCGGGCATGCATACACGATGGTGTCGGCCGACTCATTTGCACGTTGGCATCGCCTGATATCAGATGACGTGTTCTTCCTAACTGGCACTGATGAGCACGGTCTAAAAATCGCCCAGGCTGCTGCTGAAAATGGCATGTCGCCAAAGGAATGGACCGACCGGCTCTCTCCGCGGTTTCAAGATGCCTGGCAGAAGCTCAACATTTCCTATGACGACTTCATAAGGACCACGGAACCTAGGCACTATGAAACAGTCCAATCGTTTCTAAAGTCAGTTTACGACAACGGATTTATTTACAAAGATATTTACAGAGGCCTCTATTGCGTGTCATGCGAGGCTTACTACCAAGACGCCGAACTCGACAATGGTAATTGCCCAATCCACAATCGTCCGGTTACCGTTATGGAGGAGGAAAACTATTTCTTTAGGCTGTCGGCCTTTACCGAGCGCCTTCTGGAATGGTATGGCCAGCTTCCCGAAGCGGTCAGACCATCGCCGAAGCGGAATGAGGCGCTTGGATTCATCCGTCAAGGTCTTCAGGACATATCGATAACGCGCACTTCAATTGACTGGGGCGTCCCTGTGCCATGGGATAGCCAACATGTGTTCTACGTGTGGTATGACGCTCTAATCAACTATCTTACGGCGATCGATTACGGCAGAGATCAGGCAAAATTCGAACGCTGGTGGCCAAGCGTGCATCACGTTATCGGCAAGGACATCATACGGTTTCACTGTGTCTGGTGGCCTGCAATGTGCATGGCTGCCGGCATTGATCCGCCGGCGAACATATTTGTCCACGGATGGCTTTTGGTGGGCGGGGAAAAGATGGCGAAGTCTGCCGGGAACAAGGTGGATCCGCTAGAGCTTGCCGATGACTTCGGCCTCGATGCTGTACGCTACTATCTCCTAAGAGATACCAACTTCGGCTCTGACGGTGACTTTACCTATGAGGCACTCACATCGCGATACAACTCCGATCTAGCCAATAACCTCGGCAATTTGTTGCAGCGAGTTAGCACCGTAGTGGTAAGCAAACTTGAGGGTAAGGCTCCAAAACCTGCTGCCGGCTCTCAGCTTGCCGCATTCGCGACCGAGGTGATCGAACGCGTGAAGGTTTCCTGGAACCAGTTCGCGCCTCAGGATGCCCTCGAGGCAATCTGGTCCCTAATACACGAGGCCAACGCAATACTTGAGGTGGTTGCCCCCTGGAAGTTGGCCCCTGGACCGGAAATTGAGAACGTGCTGGGGGATGCCCTCGAGTGCCTACGCCTGGTTTGCATAGGGCTATACCCGGTCATGCCTGACACCAGTTCCGAGGTATGGAGGCGAATCGGATTGGATGGGTCGCCACAAGACGTGGATGCGCTGTCGGCCCTTAGATGGGGACAATACCAGTCAAGCAAGATAATCGAAAAGGGTGCGCCTCTGTTTCCCAGACGTAAGTAAACAGGCGTCGACCCCAGATCGAAGGAAGTAGTCATATGTGGATAGATACGCATTGTCATATTCACACTGAAAGTGATCCCCTTGCCCTGGCTAGGGATTCGCTCAAGGCTGGGGTCGATGCTGTGATCTGTATCGGCACCGATGTCGCCAGTTCGCAAAGTGCGATAGGGTTGGCGGCGACTATCGACAGCGCGATCCGCGCGGGTACAACGGATTTGCCGAGATGCTACTCAACTGTCGGTCTCCATCCGCACGATGCTTCAAATCCGGGAATGACCGGGGTAGAGGGAATTACCCATCTTGCACGCTTGAACTCAGCCGCCCCCGCTGGAAGTTTGGTCGCCATTGGTGAATGCGGGCTTGATTACTTCTATGAGAATTCGCCAAAACAAGACCAACAATTGGCGTTCAGTCAGCAGATCGAGTTGGCCAAGGAGCTTGATTTGACGCTAGTCATCCATACTAGGGATGCTTGGGACGACACTTTTTCGATACTTAGTGAGACCGGACTTCCATCCAAGGTGGTGTTTCATTGTTTTACCGGAGACAGGCAGCTAGCTTCAAGGGCCTTGGATCTTGGGGCTTACTTGTCATTTTCGGGGATGGTTACCTTCAAGAATGCGGAAAATATCCGCGAAGCTGTGGAAATTACCCCGCTTGATCGTCTTCTTATCGAAACCGATTCTCCCTATCTGGCTCCAGTTCCCCATAGGGGGAAAACGAACGTGCCAGCAAATGTTGGACTAGTCGGTGAGTTTATTGCCAATCTAAAGAAGTTGTCGTCCGGTGAGTTTTCTTATGCTACGGAAGCTGCTGCTAATGAGTGTTTTTCGCTTAAATGAACGGAAAAGCCGTGAAACTTGCTAGCTTGTTCACAGCGTTTTGACATAGTGTAGGGCAACTAACAGCCGGTAAACACGAAATCCAAAATCCAGAGGCAATATCCCCAAGTGGAAGGGCAAAATCCTGAGGGTAAAAAGCTCCTGGAGGAGTAGGTTCGTGATGTCACTTGGTTTGAGTGCATCCGTACTAGCAGCACCGCTTCTCCTTGTAAATGAGACCTCTTCAAGCCATGTCTTGAATGAGATACTAAGTACAAATAGCAAAAATTCGTTGACGGCTTATGAAATAAGCGCTTCGACGGCTAGCTTCGTAATCGGAGCGGCCACGGGCCAAATGACCACTGAGCCGGTTCTCGCGACCACAACGGTGGATAATTTGTCTTCTGAATTATATCCGGTTTCAAGTGCCTTGGCATACGGCTCTATTTCAGTGATCCCAGCAGATCAAATTGTCGTTGCTCAGACGTTTAAGCCGAACACGTTGGTGGCACCAGCGCATGCGGTGCTGCCACCTCCGCCGCCGCCCCCACCTCCACCCCCACCAGCACCAGCACCGAAGGCGATACCCGTTGCCGTCCGCTATGTGGCGCCGGTTGCAGTTCTTACCAACTCACGAACGGGCCAAGCATCTTGGTATTCAGCTACACCCGGTACGTGCGCAAACACATGGCTTCCGTTCGGAACGATGGTGCGCGTGACGAACCTCGCCAATGGAGCCTCGACGACTTGTCGAGTTGAAGACAGGGGTCCCTATGTTGGCGGCAGGATACTTGACCTCTCTGAAACTTCATTTTCCGCGATCGCCGGCTTAGGATCAGGGGTTATAAATATCAAGATGCAGTGGTAGCTTTTTACCCTTTATTGCTAACCTCAATTTCATGCGTGAGAACGTAAAGGGCTGAAGTTGGGTTTAGGCCGAAGTGAGATCATAAGACTCCTGGACAGATTTGAGTTGGCGCCAAGCCGTGCATTGGGCCAGAATTTTTTGTCCGATCCAAACGTCGCCGCCAAGATTGCAAGACTGGCTGAGATCTCTGATCTCGACTACGTGGTAGAAATAGGGCCTGGAATTGGGTCATTAACTGTGGAATTAGCGGGTATGGCTCACTCGCTGGTTGCAATCGAATTTGACCGCTACCTTGTCGCAGTCCTTATGGAAGTCCTGGAAGCAAGAAAGCTTTCGAATGTTCAGGTTATATGCGGCGACGCTTTGACGGCGGATTTTCACATGTTGTTGGCAAGCAGCCAGTCTTGGAAACTCGTGGCAAATCTTCCGTATAACATCTCAACGCAGTTAGTGCTTACGATCCTGGAAAAGCATCAGATGATTACCGAGATGCTGGTCATGGTGCAGCGTGAGGTGGGAGAACGCATGTGTGCGACCCCCGGTTCCAACTATTCTCAGGTGGCGCTCAAGCTTGGTTATTTT
>JAJYFX010000255.1:0-2539 GCA_021785315.1 Actinomycetes bacterium
GCGACAATAGTCGTGCAATTTGGGTTGGCGATAATTCCCTTGCGCGTGTCTGAAAGAGCATGGCCGTTAACCTCAGGCACGACAAGCGGAACGTCAGGATCCATGCGCCAAGCTGAGGAATTGTCGATCACAACTGCCCCTTGCGCGGCCACCTTTGGAGCCAGCTCCGCCGACGCGGACGCACCGGCCGAAAACAGCGCGATGTCAATGCTTCCATAGTCACCGGAATAGGCATCCTCGACCGTAATATCAAGACCCTTCCAGGAAAGTACCTTCCCAACTGATTTCGGCGAAGCAAAATAACGGATTCTGTCTAAGGGAAAATTCCGCTCCTCAAGTAAGGTCCTCATCACGGTGCCAACTTGTCCGGTCGCGCCAAAGATTGCAATATTCACGAAGGTCAATTCTAAAGGATGAAAAATCTTTGGACGCCAGCAACTGCATAATGCGAAGGAAGCGGCAAACGACCTATAGCTCGAAAGCCTCGTGCAATAGGTTTACAGCGCGCTCAATCGCATCTTCGCGGACTACGCATGAGATCCTGATTGCCGAGGTCGAGATCATTTCGATGTTGATTCCCGCCGATGCGAGCGTCTCGAACATTTTGGCAGTCACGCCTGGATTAGTCTTCATCCCTGCGCCAACCAGAGAAACCCTGGCGATGTCGGGATCAGCGTAAACGTCCCTGGCGCCGATTTCCTCAGCTGCCTGGGCAGCCACATTCATGGTCGCGTTCATGTCATCTTTCGGGACAGTAAAGGATATGTCGGTCAGCCCTTCACGGGAAGTGTTCTGAACTATCATGTCAACGTTCACGCCGACATCGGCGATCTCCCTAAAGATCCGCGCGGCTATTCCCGGCTTGTCAGGCACCCCCGTAATGGTGACTTTGACTTCGGAAGTATCGTGGCTAACCGCTGAAACTACCGCCTGTTCCATTTCCTCATTCTCCTTCCGGACCCAGGTGCCGGGCTCCCAGGTAAAGCTTGAGCGGACGTGCAACGTCACGTGATGGTTTTTTGCGAACTCAACGCTCCTAAGCGCCAAGACCCTTCCACCGGAAGCAGCGAGTTCCATCATCTCGTCGTAGGAGATCTCATTTAGCTTGTGCGCCGTTGGAACAACTCTGGGATCCGCGCTGAAAATACCCGAGACGTCAGTGTATATCTCGCAGATATCAGCATTCAGCGCCGCCGCTAGGGCCACGGCGGTGGTGTCGGAACCGCCCCGGCCGAGCGTTGTCACGTCCTTTTCCGTCGAGACTCCCTGGAACCCAGCCACGACTGGCACTGAGCCCTTTTTGATTGATTCGAGCAGCCTGCCAGGATGAATTTCCAAAATCTTGGCTCTGGTGTGGTCGGTATCGGTAATGATCCCGGCCTGGGAACCAGTAAATGATGTCGCATCTACTTCAAGGTCGGCAAGCGCCATGCTCAGCAAAGACATGGAAATCCTCTCGCCCGACGTCAGAAGCATGTCGAGCTCCCGGCCCGGATGGGAATGTGATACCTCGTTGGCCAGCCGGATCAGGTCGTCAGTTGCCTTCCCCATTGCCGAAACGACCGCCACAACATCATTTCCATGCTTTTTGGTACGCGCTATGTGATCGGCGACCGCGCGAATGCGATCCACATCACCAACCGAAGTACCGCCAAATTTTTGAACGATCAATGCCACGTCTCAAAGCTAATAGAAGAAGCCGCCACATCTATTCACATCCTTCAAAGTTCCGATCGAAGAAACTACTCACAAATTGGCAAAAGCAATGGCGCAAATTGCGACTAAGTTCTTTTTCCGTGCCTAGTGAAAAAAGACAAAGAATTCGTGCAAATCAAGCCAAAAAGGCTCAAGCTGCGGCTGCCAAGCAGCGAAGAGGAAAAACGCTGAAACGTGCAATCTATATTGCGATCGGTGCGGTTGTCGCCTTGGTGTTGATCTACTTCGTTTCAAAGAGCTCCTCCTCGACCAGTGCGGCTCCCAAGACCAAAAGCAGCACAGCCTCGTCGACCACGACCACCACGGCCGCCGTTCCGATAGCACCGACCTGCCCGCCGTCTACTGGATCGGCAACCCGCGAGACTGCTTTTACCGCGGCCCCGCCTATGTGCATCAACACCTCGGCCAGCTACACCGCTGTCGTAAAAACTGACGTTGGAACCTTCGACATCGCCCTCGATGCCAAAGCCGCGCCCAAGACGGTCAACAACTTCGTCTTCCTTGCCCGATATCACTTTTATGACGGCGTGATCTTCCACAGGGTGATGCCAGGATTCGTCGTACAGGGCGGGGATCCCACCGGAACTGGCACCGGAGGACCGGGTTACACCTTCGCCGATGAACTTCCAAAGGCCGGCTCATACAAACTTGGCTCGGTTGCAATGGCCAATATTGGAAAACCGAACACCAACGGCAGCCAATTTTTTATCGTCGTCGGAACCCAGGGAGAGCAGCTTCCGCCATCGTACTCACTTTTTGGCCAAGTTACCTCAGGCATGTCGGTTGTACAGAAAATCGCCTCAGACGGCTCCGCGAGTGGCAC
>JAJYFX010000255.1:2549-4288 GCA_021785315.1 Actinomycetes bacterium
AATACCCGGCAGAATAAATGAATAAAGATCGATCCGAAAGGGCGTAAGCATATGGCAACGACGTTCCCAAATTTTGACGGTTCTTCTCCCAAGAGTCAGAAGTTTTCTTCTCCCCCGGAAATGGGAATCGACTCCTCCAAGCGCTACAGCGCCAAAATGGTCACTTCAATGGGAGAAATGGTCATTGCCCTGGATGCTCAATTAGCCCCAAAGACGGTCAACAACTTTGTTTTCCTTAGTCTCTACCACTACTTCGAGGGTGTCGTTTTCCATAGGATCATTCCCGGATTTGTCGTGCAAGGAGGCGATCCCGAAGGTTCAGGCAGGGGTGGTCCGGGTTACCGCTTCGAAGACGAGCTTCCTCCGGCAGGCCGCTACGAAATCGGAACCGTAGCAATGGCAAACGCTGGACCCAACACCAATGGCAGCCAGTTCTTTATCATTTCCGGCAATGACGGCACCATGCTTCCGCCTGCATATTCAATATTTGGCAAGGTAGTCAAGGGAATTGAGGTTCTGAAGGCGATCGAGGCGGTTGGATCACGGTCGGGAACTCCAAGCCAAACAGTGACAATCGAGTCTGTAACCATCACAGAATCGTCAGACTAAGCCAACGAGAGGCGCTCGCTGGTCTTGAACACCTAAACTCCTAGCTGGATACGCTCCGCGAGAGTTGACATTCCGGCTTCGGCACCATTGCAGATCAGATGCACGGATCCTTCGCCCATTGCGCTCCAGGAGCCGTCGGATTCCCTGATTAGTGCAGTCTGTTCATCAATACCCGCGATAACGATCTCGGGCTCCGCGAGCGACTGGGTCCTGTGCTTAAGTTCAGCAGAGGTAGCCGAGTAATGGGGCATGACCGCAAGACCCTTCACCAACCCGAGTCCCAGCGTCAATCCGCCGCCCCTGGGGTCGACCATAGGGTCGCCAAGCACCATGGCTCCCGCCGATGAACCTGCCAATACGGCTCCCTTGTAAAATGCGCCCAGTATCGCTTGATAGCAGTGCGAGTCCTTGAGCACTGAAAACAGATGCATCGGCGATCCGCCGCCCAGATAAATGAACGAGGATTCGGCCAACTGAAGGGCGAAGCCTGGATCCTCGGCATCATGACGGGTTATTACCATTGCCGGTTTTACCGTGGCTCCGAAAGTTGCAAACCACCTCGTAGCGTGTTCAATGGCCAAATCCGGTCTTTCGTAGGCCGCTGCGGTAGGCAAAACGGTAACCTCTTTGGAACCAGATCTCTCAATCAAGTAGGCATCGAAACTGCAGCTCTCGTTCCATTCCGCACCTCCAATGAGTCCAAGGATTCCTACAGCCATATCGCCCACCTTCGTCCCTTAGATCCTAACAAAATCTAAGCAAAGAAATCGCTCTTCAGCCTTGCAGTTCCCATGATTCCGTGGGGTATCAGCGGTCCTCCCAGAGGAAAATTAAATCGAAACAACGTTGTCGCAACCATAGGTGAGTGATCTAACGACCCGAGGAGGTCGCGATTTAGATGACAGCCACCCGCCATCCTTTTCCACAGCGGAGTCGCGAGATTCTGAACCCGTTCGTAGACGCCCGGAGTTACCACGTGCTCGATAAAAATGAACTTGCCCCCAGGAGCAAGGAGCGTCGATATAGTTTGAAGCGCCTCGTCCATATCAGGCACAGAGCACAGCACCAAGGTCGTCACCACGAAGTCAAACGAATGCGGGGCAATGCCGCTGCTTGCTAAATCGTCAATC
>JAJYFX010000006.1 GCA_021785315.1 Actinomycetes bacterium
TCAAAGGTGATCAATGTATAGTGTTTCGCCAGGTGATCCAACAGATTGAGACGACGATAGATCGAGAATGTGCGCCAATTGTCCAACGCCGAGTCGAAACCCCCCGGCGAAAACATAAGTATTGGCGGTCCGGAGCCGGTCACCTCGTATCTGGTACTGATTCCATCAATAGCCACCGAATCCATTGCAACATCCTCCACGCGGCGGTCTAATCCACGTCCGTTGCCGTACGGGCCAAGAATTTAGAACTCGCAATTCGCGGGCCGGCTGGTTCATTCCGGTCCTTCGCTAGGTAATTATCGTAGCCCATTCGAACACACTTGGAACACAAGGCAACGCGCGCAGCCATTTGCCTCGGATTCTGATCTTGCGCGCGTGATCGGCTTGAATCCCACCAATTCAGCTGCTCGCGAACCAGTCCGATTGCAAGCGCAGCTTGGCAATGCAAGGAAGCAGTCACCAAGAAATTCCAATCGACAGAACCTGACTCGACCCAATCGAGTCGCGCTCGCAAGTCATTGGGGCTCTTAGCGCCTTTTGGAATCCATCCATGCTGATAACACCGGTGTTTATTTTGGTTCGCTACAGGGCGGATGCGAACAATCCGTGTTACCTTAAGAGCAGATCACACCTCGGCATGTTGGCGGCGACGAATTTGAGAATACGCGCCAATGCCCACCCGAGACTGACATGCGCATCATCCGGCAAAAGAATTTACCAAAAGGAACCGTGCAACTGCGATGCAGAACAACGAACATCATTTCAGCCCTATCCGACGAATTGTGACCGGCCACGATGAGTCAGGCAGATCAATAGTAGTCTTGGACGGGGAAGCCGCCAACTATCGCCAACTTGGACCACGGCGTTCAACACTCATGTGGGCCACCAAAGACGTACCTGCCGATTTTCTAGACATCGAGGACGCGGGACAATGGACGCTTGGCACACCGCCTCCGCAAGGAGGCACGCGCTTTTGCATTATCGAAAGCGCACCAGGGGCCAGCTACGGCGCAATGCATCGGACCGACACGATCGACTATGTGATTTGCATTAAAGGCGAGATAACGATGGATCTCGACGACTCCCAAGTCGTGATGAAATCAGGTGATGTGCTTATCCAGCTTGGGACCAACCACGGCTGGCGAAATCACACTAATGAACCAGCCTCCGTTGCGTTCGTCCTAATTGACGGAAAGCCGAAATTCCCGCCAAACCTGCCTTCACCGCGTATCTAGGAATTCGATTTCAGAAACGGAGAGTCAAACAGAGCCCAGGAGGTTTATAATTCTCCTACCGTATACGGCTATTGATTTTGGGTATAAATCGCTGAATCATCGATTTATATTGATCAAAACCTTGCCAAGCGCCGAGCCTTCGACCGCTGCGTGCGCTGCTGCGGTCTGCTCAAGGCTGAAATGCAACAGCGGCAAGCCGGCTTCTTTGCCCACCTTCAGCGCTCCGCCAATCAAGGCTCTTTGAACATCAGCCACCGCCATCCTTTTGGCCTCGGGTGGAACGGTGTAAATCATGACAAACTGGTATCTCAGGTTTGAATTCATTGACGGGCGAATCGGAACGGACATCTCGTTGGCGTCGCTGGCATAAATTGCAACTACAGCGTTTTGGGCTGCAACTGCTTGGGTTAGTTCTTGATTGGCATGGGGAGCCACGTCAACGATGATATCCACATCCTTGTGCGCGACAGACCGGATCGCATCGGCGAAATCTTGCCTGCGATAGTTGACAACGTGATGGGCACCCGCCATGGTTGCAAGAAATTCCTTCTCAGGAGAACTTACGGTAGTGATTACTTCCGCGCCGCTCCAATGTGCAAGCTGGATGGCAGCATGTCCAACCGCTCCGGCACCACCGACAACCAGCACCTTCATACCAGCGAGCGATTCCGGCCCGAGACCGGCTCCGGTCCGACCATGCACCGTTAGGCATCTGTGGGCCGTAAGCGCCGGAATGCCAAGACTGGCTCCAAGATCCCAGGATGCCATATTAGGCAACGGAACTGCCTGGTACTCAGGAAGTGCAACTACCTCCTGAGCAGTGCCATTCGCACGCTTGTAAGCGGCCTCCCAAATCCACACTCTTTGGCTGATCCGAGCCGGGTCCACTCCCTCGCCAACACCGATGATGGTTCCAGCCCCATCCTGGTTGGGAACTACCTCCGGAAAAGCCAACCTGTCGCCGGATTTTTCGCCCCTCCGCGACTTCCAATCTGTTGGATTCACTCCGGAGACTGCGATTCGAACTAACACCTCGCCCGGAGCAGCTTTAGGCTCAGGTTTTTCGACAAGCCGCATCACATTTGAATCGCCGGTTTCGCGGTAAACGATAGCTCGCATGATTCCTCCTGCCTAGCCGTTGTCATCTCCATTGTAATTCTGGATGCTGCCAAATTCTAGAGATATTGAACCTCTCAAGCACGCCACCCAACAGAGACGGCTAAAACATTAACGAATCGGCGCTCCCCGGTAAAGACAGGCAGTCAAAACTAAATTCTGCAACTGATTTCCACTGCAAGCAATACCCCAGTTAGTCAGATTTTCAATTTTTGCAAGATTTTTGGGCGGAAAATAGCATCGCTTCGTATACCCTGGGTGGTATGTGTACAGCCATTACGTGTAGTAGATGCAATCGTCCGGCATGGGTTGGGTGTGGTGCCCACGTTGAGCAGGTTCTAGGCCATGTTCCAAAAGCAGAGCGCTGCCAATGCGACACCGCCAGTCCAAGGACCAAATCAAAGGGCTGGTTCTCCAGATCCTAATCGGCGGGTCCGCAACGAAAAACTTTAGGCTTGCGGCACCTTGCCATGCCAAATTGCCCGTTGCAATGCGCCGACGGCACAACTCCTGCGCATGATCCAAACGGTCGGTTCAGCCCGTCCTGAAGGTCGCTTCTAATTTCCAGGACAGCATCAGTTAGGCTTTGGCACCGACCGAACGCGGCATTTTAAAAGGGGAACTGCTTCTGGCCCATCAACATGGTTACCCAACGGGTAGTTGTAAACGCGTCGATTCCAGCCTGGCCGCCAAACCTGCCATAACCCGAGTCCCCAACTCCTCCAAATGGCGCCTGCGCTTCATCGTCAACCGACTGGTCATTTACATGGACTATGCCGGTACGAAGCTTTTTGGCAATCTCGAAGCCGCGGCCAATATTCTCGGTGAGAATACCCGCAGTCAGACCGTATCGCGTGCTATTCGCAAGTTCTATTGCCTCAGCTTCACTGTCGACAACGTCGACGGTGCAAACAGGCCCGAAAATCTCTTCGTTGGCAATCCTCAGGCCGCGATCCACGCCGGTCAAAACAGTCGGGGCGTAGACGGCACCATCAGCCCGCCCCCCACCTGCTATTACATTGGATCCCGAAGACTGCGCCTCTGCCACTAGATCCGCTACGCGCTCGGCGGCCTGCCGGTTGATGAGCGGCCCAACGACGGTTTGCGAATTCCTAGGATCTCCAAACGGCAGAGACTTGGCTTTGTCGGCGAGCCGGGTAAGGAATTCGCCTGCAACGTCCTTTTGCACAATTATCCGGTCGGAGCACATGCAAATTTGCCCGGAGTTCATGTAAGTCGCAAATGCAACGGCGTTGGCCGCATAGTTCAGGTCTGCGTCCTCCAGAACGATCAACGAGTTCTTTCCGCCGAGCTCCAATACCGCTGACTTAAGATTTTGGGCGGCCAGAACTCCGATCGTGCGTCCAATTCTGGTGGATCCGGTAAAGCTGACCTTCGATACTCTCGGGTCTGAAATCAGCGTCTCAGCTATCTCCGCGGCATCTGCAGGAGCGTTCGTCACAACGTTGCAAACTCCATCAGGCAGTCCTGCCTCCCTGAAGATGTCCGCCAGCAGCAGGCCAGATGAAAGAGGCGCCTGCTCGCTTGGTTTCATCACCACGGTGTTACCCATGGCAATCGCAATGGCAATCGACCTTGTGCCAAGTATAAATGGCGCGTTCCACGGAGCAAATGCCGCAACCACGCCTGAAGGCTGCCGCAGAGACAGAGAAAGCGCATTTGGAGTATCGGTTGCGAGAACTTGGCCAAGAGCTGCCGTTGTGGCCCCGGCGGCTTCTCGCAGTATCTGCACTGCGAATCCGGCATTGAACATGCCCCAGCCAAAAGTCGCGCCGGTTTCACTGGTAAGAATCGCAGACATAGACTCTGCTTTCGATTCCATGAGGTCTGCGGCTTTCAGGAAAATCCGTCGTCGATCGGATGGAGCTGAGGTTGACCATGAGCCGAAGGCCCGCTCTGCCTCGTCCACCGCCCTTTTAACGTCGCCAGGCGTGGATGCGGCTACGGTTGCCATAACATCACCCGTAAAAGGGTCGATGTCATCCACGGTTCGTCCACCGCTTGCCGGACCTTCCTCGCTTCCAATGAGAAGTCCTCTTGTAATTGTCATGACATCCCCCTTACTTGTCCGCTTCAACCAGCGCGGAGTCTCCAACCGGTGCCTGCTTTCGAAGAAAGTATCCAACGGGAAAGAGCTTGGCGCTAGTGCGGTCGGACCAGACACCCCACACGCCACCCCGGGCCCAAATTGCAATTACCACTGCCAGAGCACCCACAATGACGAGATACCAGGCGTTGAATCGCGATAACGACTGCTGTAGCACGATGAAGACCACCGAACCGATAATTGGGCCTTCGATACTTCCGATGCCTCCAATCAGCACCGCGAAAATCATGTATGCCGTCCACTGTATATTGAAAACGTTCGCGGCCTGGACATTCAGCTGGCTTATTGCAATCAGCGCTCCTGCGCCAGCACATCCGGCGGCTGAAATCAGATAGACAGTCCTTTTCGCGCGCGTCACTTTTACGCCTACGCTTCGAGCTCCAATCTCATTGTCTCTCACCGCCGTCAACGCTAGGCCTAGCCGGCTTCGCAAAAGGAGATAGACGCCCAATAGCGAAGCTAGAACCACTGCGAGCGAAGCCCAATAGGTAAAAGCGCCCAGGAGAACCGAATTCATTGAGCTAAGTCCAGGCAGTAACGCCCCTGTCCCACCACCCAAAGATGGAATACCTGTAATTATTATCCCAGCGGTTACAGCAACCACCCAAGTGGCAATCGCGAAGTATCCGCCGGTCAGGCGGAACAGGAACCAGGAGACTGGAAGCGCGAGAACAGCCCCAACAACAATCGCCACTGGAATCGCCAGAAAAGGCTCGATGCCGTGCTGAGAGAGAAGCAAAACCGTATACGCGCCCACGCCAATGAATGCCTGCTGCCCAACCGATACGAGACCACCGTAGCCTGCCAGAACGTTCCACATGTTTGCCAGAATTAGCAGGATGAACAGATTGACCAGGGTGTTCGTAAACCCTTGCGCCACGACATAAGGTAGGGCAGCCAGCAAAAGCACTGCCACAATGCCGACAACACCCAGGTAATAGCTCGAATACTGGGACCGGGTTACCAAATCCACATTTCTTTTCATGCTACGGCCTTCTTTGGAAAGAATCCGTTCGGACGCACCGCCAGAATTGCAAGAAATACAAGGTGGGGTGCAAGCGCCCCAAAGTTTGCACTTGCCAGAAGACCGACGGTTGCTGCCATCCCGAGCACTATGCCGCCCGCCATTGTCCCCCAGAGCGACCCAAGGCCCCCAATGACCACGGCTTCGAAACCGTAAATCAGATAGGTCGGACCCGCGGATGGGCTGATCTGAGAATACATTGAAAGCGCAAGTCCAGCCAAGGCGACAGTTCCAAAGGCCACACCGGCTGCAATGCCGAATACGTGTTTGTAATCAGCCCCGATCAACTGGGCTGCTTCCCTGTCATCTGCAACGGCGCGTATTATCCGTCCGGTCTTGGTTCGCGAAAGTCCAAGTTGCACAGCCACTATCGTCACGACAGCTGCCGCAAGTATTGCAACAGATAGATATGAAATCGAAAGTCCAGCTGAAATGCGAAAAGCGCCTGAACCGAGTGAACCGATCGAAAGCGAATGGCTGTTGGCTGAAAACGCCTCCAGAAGCAGGTTCTCGATGATCACCGAAAGGCCAAATGTCACAAGCAGAGTAGTCAAAGATCCTGATTTGAGACTCGGCTGGAAGAGCAGCCGCTGTATCACATAACCGATCACCACAAAGACTGGTACGACAACCAGAAATATCCAAATCGCAGGAATGTGGAGAAAAGGTATCAGCACCACTGCCAAATAGCCTGCGCCCACCGCGATATCTCCGTGTGCCAGATTAATGACTTCCATGACCCCGAATAGAAGCGAAAGTCCGGCGGCAAACAATACGAACAAGCCGCCCAAAAATATGCCCTGAATAAGAGCGTTGATCCAGCTCACAAAGTCCCCAATTCTAAGTCAGGTTTAGCTATACCGAAATATGCGGCTTCAATTTCCTCTGCCGTAAAGTCTCGTGGCCCGCCAAACAAAGTAGTTTTGCCCTCTAGCAGACAGTGGATTTGCGTAGCAATGGAACGCGCCTGTGCAACGTCTTGTTCCACTAGAAGAACCGTCAAGCCCGAGTCGAGAAGAGAGCTGAACGAGCTGTAAATACTTCTCACAACGATTGGCGCAAGACCGAGCGACAACTCGTCAATCAAGAGAAGCCTGGGGTTACATAACAGGGCCCTAGATATTGCAACTGCCTGTTGTTCGCCGCCAGATAGAAGCGACGCCTTTTGAGTTCGGCGTGATGGCATCCATGGAAACATCTCATATATCTTTCCCAGGGTCCATTCGCCCTTTCTCGCCCGGTACGTACCCGTGAGGAGATTCTCTTCAACACTCAATGATGAGAAAAGCCGCCTCCCCTCAGGAACCAGGGCAATGCCTCTTGCAACTCTTAGGTGAGCCGGCACGGAGGTTATGTCGACGCCGTCGAGAAGAATTCTTCCCCTGACCGGCTTGTGCAGCCCGGCCAATGTACGCATGAGAGTTGATTTGCCGGCTCCATTTGCGCCAATCACCGCAAAGATGCTTGACTCCTCAACAGAAAAGCTCACTCCCTCCAGAGCGGTCAGCTGGCCATAGTTCACAGTAAGATCTTCAATTCTCAGCAGCGGCTCAGTTCCCGTTGGACTCATTTGGCACCTGACCCCCCTTCCCATCATCTACATTCCCGTGGGATGAGTAGTGCTCTATATTTAGTGCAACCTCTTCTCCTGGCTCAGTGCCGAGGAACACCTCTTTGACTTCGGACATTGCCAGCACCTGCGCGGGCTTCCCGTCGCCAATTATCAGGCCGCCCGCAATGCATATAAGACGATCCATGGTCTCGACAAGAGCACGCACAGCGTGTTCGATCCAGATAACTGCAACTCCAGATTTTCTGGCATTAAGAACGATCTTGATCAGCTCATCCACCTCGGGATCGGTTAATCCGCCAGCTACTTCGTCCAACAGCAGGATCCTGGGATTGGTGGCAAGAGCCCTGGCCAGTTCGAGCCGCTTGCGATGGAGCAGTCCGAGCCGGCCGGCAGCCCGGTTCGCAACGTCGTACAAGCCAGTCTCAGAGAGAACTGACGTCGCAAGTTCGGTTGCGGCCCGACCCTTCAAACCGGCCCCTTGATGGGCCGCCACAAGCACATTTTCAAATACGGTCATTTGTTGGAAAGGACGGGGTATCTGGTGGGTTCTGCCTATCCCCATTCTGCAGCGATCCGCCGAATCACGCTTGTTCAGGAGTTCACCTCCCAGACGCACTTCTCCTGCATCTTCACGCAGTTCACCGCTGATAACACCGAAGAGGCTTGTCTTGCCAGCTCCATTAGGACCTACTATCCCGACGGCCTCACCCTCAGCGACGCTGAAGGCAAAGCCTTCAGCGACACTGACCTTGTTGAACCGCTTGACAATTCCCACCAGTTCAAGTAAAGGCGCTTTTTCCATTACGCGTACGTGGGCTCCAGTGTTCCATTGAGCGGAACATCTGAATTCAAAGTGTTGTCAACGACGTATTGCGTCCATGGGTAGCTCGTGCCTGGCTTCCATTGCACGCCCACCGGCTTGATGATCGCAACTCCAGGAACCGGACCTCCCGCAAAGTTGAGAGGGCCACACATGGATTGGATGTCCATGGTCCGCAGTTGACTGGCAACTTCCTTGGCATCGTGCGGATCGCTTGCATGGGCAAACGCCTGGTAAGCCACTTCGAACAGCGCGTAGGTTGACCCAAGCGCCTGTGTCCACTGGTTGCCTGACGAGGTCTGATACCCATCGCCCAACGACTTCGAAGTCAATCCGGTCAATGACGACCTATAAGGACTGTACGGAGTCCACCATGCATCGGTCGCGATGTTGTTAACCAATGCTCCAAGCGCAACGGTGTCTGCTGGGAACAGCAACACTTTGGCGACTGTGGCAAGCTTTGGCTTGTAGCCTTGCTGGTTGGCCTGCTTCCAGAATGTGTTGAAATCCGGAGGTATGGGCGCGTTGGTGTAAAAGTCGGCATTCGCAGCTTTGAATTGCGAAATCATTGTCGTGTAGTCCGTCTGGCCGTCCTGATAGGCGCCGCCGTCTACAAGGCTGTATCCTGCGCCTTTGATGTATGGAGGCCAACCTGCCCTGAAAGCATTGCCATCCGCATCGTTTGGCCACATCGCCCCGACAACCTTGTGGGCGTTGGTCGATTGCTGTATTTTATTCCACATTGGAATGAAGGTCCCAGCAAATTCCTTGGTGCCAAAGAAAAACATGGTGGTGTAGGTGAAAGTCGTTCCCGCCTTTGCACCGCGGCCGAAATACCACGATTCCCACGGAACAACCGTGGCGACGCACGGGACTCCCTGCGCTTCACAAACGTCAGCGACCGGATTAGCGGTCTCAGGCGCCGAACTGGTGACAATCATATCGACATGATTTTGAAGGATCAGATTTTTGGTCACCTGAGATGCCCTGTTTGGATCAGACTGGCTATCAGCTTCAATAATCTGGAAGTGATAGGTCTTACCGTTTTTGGTGATCCCCTTTGTGAATGGCGCAGATGCCCTGATCAGGCCCAAGATATAATTATCCGGCGTAGCAAAGCCTGCCAAACTGCCCGTTTGGGGACTCACGTATCCGATAATGATATCCTTCGTGTTTGAACTGCTTCCGGCACCTTTAAGAGACGTGCCACATGCCGCCAAAAGACCGCCGCCAGCTAGCGCAGCTGCACCGCCAACGATTCCTTTGAGTAATGTACGACGCGACATTCCTTGCCCAATTTGTTCTACTTCCACTTCTCCCCTATCCTTCGGTGGCCATTGCTTAGTTTTCAGCCGGCCACGTGAATTTGCTCAATTTGAAACCTTTGAATTGACTTTTGTTACTACTAAATACAATTCCGCCCAATCGGAATTCCTTATCCATGAACCTTCAATCGAATACAAATTTCTATATGACCCCCTAATTCACGCCAACCAAACCCGGGCTGGCCCAAAGCTCTGCATTGGGCGCCAAGGCCTTATCTTCCCGTACGAACTCTCATCACTCGCCCCCATTGCTCAAAACGGAATTGAATCAGACGACCCCTTTGAGCGAGAAGCCGTCTTGTGCGCGACGCCATGGCGTCCGATGGTAAAAGAGAAATGCCATGAACACGCCAAGGCCCCGCCAAATGGATGCCCAGGCTGATTGTGCGTCTCGACGAAATCTTTTCGCCGGAATTCTGATCGCGACAGCTGAATCAAGCTGGAACCATTTCGCGATGCCCCGGGACTCCGGCAGACGCGCTCCATGCATGTTTTACGTATGTAAAGTCTTGTCACAGGGATGCCCGCTCTACCTGTCGCGCATTTTCTTTAGCATGTGGCGCGCAGCTAATCCGCCCCTATCAATCTTGATGCTCAGCTCTCTAACGTTCTCACCCTCCGATTCGATTACCCGTTCAAGCACGTTTAGAGCATCTACATCCTGTTTAACCACCGTATCTTGCATTTCGGTCAAGAAATCTGAAACCCAGTCGTCGCCCAGTGAAAAATCGCGTGCAACCGCATAAAAGTCCCAGGTCGAATTTTCAGTCTCCGGGGTGATCCCGTACAGAATCTTCATATGGACTGCATCCGGATCATCGCCGTCAGGACCAGGAAGTACCCCCGTGGGCGCAACTCGCGAATGAAGGACGTACATGCACGGCGGATGGTATTCAATGTCCTGCCATCGATCAATCCTGCCGGAGATGCCCGAAGACTTCGAGTAGAAGGGAGGGCACTCGACATCCTGCATGTGGCGGTTGACCCTCACAATCCCAGCTCGTTCATCGATGCTAGATTCAATCGGCGTGGCAGCCACCTCAGGGGTGCCGATAAAGCCGGCGTGGAGATAGCTTTCGTGGGAAAGGTCCAGCAAATTGTCGACCAACAGTCCGCTGCGGCAGCTGATATGAGCAGTATTGCCGATCCACCTCCATTCGTCGTCCTGCAACCATGGGTGACTCGGAACTTGAACCGACGAAGCTTTTTCGGGATCGCCTATCCAGACCCATACCCACGGGCCTTGTTCGACGACCGGATAACTCTTGACCCTGGCAGTCTGCGGGATCTTTGACTGACCAGGAACTGAAACGCACGCTCCGGAACGATCGTAGGTGAAACCGTGGTAGCCGCATTCGATCGAGTCGCCTTTCACCTTCCCAAGAGAAAGTGGAAAGCACCTGTGTACGCAGCGATCTGCTAGTGCCGCGATGGCTCCTGATTCGTCTCTGAAAAAAACAATCGGATTATCGCAAATGGTTCGCGCCATGGCATCTGACGTCACTTCAGTTTCCCACGCTGCCAAATACCATGCATCCAAAACAAACGGATTCACCACTACCCCCCTGTTGATACCCCGTTTAACTTGTTAATGCGCAGGTTCAGATAACTTTACTTCGTATACGAATTATTATGATAGAAAAAGTTATCACCTATCGATTTATTAATCAAGCTCGCATAAAAGGTCGCACCATTGAGCCACAGGATGCTATAAGTTGTTCACGAAACACCAGCAGAAACCACAGCATGACACTTTGCCCGTTTCCAGGAGATAGGTAATGCAAACATTTCAACTTTCGGCGTCTCCTGGACATCTGGTGAGACGCCTACATCAATTCAGTACTTCGCTGTGGGCCAATATCGTCTCGGATCAGATCACTTCTCCGCAGTTTGGAATCCTGAACTTTCTAGCGGACCACCCAGGCTGTGATCAGACCACCCTTGGTTCCGCAGTCTTCCTTGACCGGGCATCCACCACGGAGATTGTGGGAAGGATGGCCAAACGGGGACTGATCTGCAGAGTGAAGGACCCCAATGACCTGCGCCGTTGGAAGCTGACGCTCACCGAAATTGGATACCGGACCTTCGAGGAGCTGGCTCCGCTGTCCCTCATCCAGAACAAGACCCTCGTAGAGGCCCTTAGCCGCCAGGGTCAGCTGCAATTTCTCGGCTACCTGCAGGAAATCCTTCACGTAGACCCTCAACTTCGGGTAACCTCGCAAATACGTGAAAATGCCCAAGAAGAGCCTGGGGCTCGGCAAAAGGAGGCATAACTAAAGCCTGGCTCGCAAACCTCGGTACCAGATAATTTGCAAGCTTTTATTATTTCAACTGGAGTGAACAATGACACAAGCAAAACTCGCTTTTTTGATTATTTCCGACGATGCCAACAAGGTTTTGCCAGGGCTCGTGATGGCGCGAAGACTTAAGGAAAATCGGGATGCCGATGTCCGGGTCTTGTTCTTTGGCCAAGGCGTGAAGCTCGCAGGCACTCCGGCGATCGACGAACCGGTTAACGGCCTAACCGAGGTCGGAATCTTGCCGAAAGCCTGCATAACACAAGTGGAGCAATTCGGGCTCAAAAGCGAATACTCAACACGCCCATTCGAACTTTTGCCAGCAGGCGCCGAGGTGGAGGCTTGGGCACAAGGCGGGTACACGGTTCTGAGCTTTTGAACCAAACGCATCGCATTCACAACAGCCCGTAGCCTTGGTGCGCCGACGACGCAAATTGCCGATATCGCGCCGGAATTCGCCCGAAATGAGAGACCGCAAACAAGCCTGTCCAGCCAGCGAAACTCGACACCGGAGGCACATGTCTTCCAGCCTGAAGACCTCTGGCCTCTGCCGGAATTCCTCAAAACCCGATCCTTGTGAAAAAGGCCTTCTGAAACTCCGGTAAGCCTGACAGTTCAAGGACCCGCGCCCTGCTCGCAATATTCGTCGCCTCCGCTCGCTCGGCAGCTGACAGCAATGCGAGGCGCGCACCGAGCCCGGCGGCATTCCCGACCTGGACGAATCTTTCCAGGGCAAGATTTGGGAGCATGCCAATGGTGACGGTGCTTTCCAGATCGATATAGGCACCAAACGCGCCAGCCACAATTACGCGGTCAATTTCAGACTCAGCAATCCCGCCCGAATCGAGCAGCAAATCAATTCCTGCACGAATCGCTGCCTTGGCAAGTTGCACCGACCGAACGTCTGTCTGAGTAAAGACGAGATCGGGCTCGGCCAGCATGACCGCACGGCCTCCAGCCATTTCAACCGTTGCCGGACCATCCGCTGTTATGCGGCCCCTGCGATCAATCGCGCCGGAACGAATCAAGGCGGCCACGGTGTCAATAACGCCGGACCCGCAAAGCCCAACCGGCGCCACCGCTCCGATTGTGGTCAGCGAATAACCGCCATGTCCATCCTCTCGCACGCGCTCCACGGAACCCTCGCCGGCACGCATCCCGCAGGAAATATGACCGCCCTCGAGCGCGGGTCCCGAGGGAGTCGAAGTCGAAAGGATCTCATCATTTTCGCGCAAGAGCGAAATCTCAGTGTTGGTTCCTATATCCAAGATCAGAGAGACGCCGCCACTGTGGTAGTGGCGGGTGGCTAGCAGAGCCGCAATATGGTCGCCTCCCACGTAGCCGCCGATCCCCGGAAGCAGATGCAGCCCGCATCCCGCAGCCACGCCGAGGTCCAGCTCTGCCGCTTGCAAGTCAAGCGCTCTGCTGGTCGCCGCGACGAACGGCGCAGCCCCTAGCGCGTTCACGGGCAGGCCCAGAAGAAGGTGATGCATGGCGGTATTTCCACAGATTACGACGTCAGCAATATTTCTAGGGTCCGCCTTGGCTGACTCGCACAGGCTTTGAGTAAGCATCGCCAAAGTCTGGTGGGCCGCCCGCACCAGGTTCGCCTTCCCAGTTTCAGAGCGGACGGCATAGGTCAGCCTGGTGACTACATCTGCACCATAGCCAGCCTGCAGATTCTCGATTCCGCGACCTGCAAGACGCCTGCCGGAAGCCAGATCAATCAAGTAACCCGCAACGTTTGTGGTGCCAAAATCTATGGCCAATCCAAGAGGCGCTGCCCCAGGTGGAGAAAAGCCGACCAGCCTGTTGGTGCGTGTAACTAGCGCCGTTCCCTTCCAGCCGCAACGACGAAGCATAACTGGAAGGTCCGCGAGTACCCCGAGATCGATGGGTCCGAGTTTCACCCGGGAATCATCCAAAGCCGCTGCCAACCTTTCCACATCAGCCGTACGATCCGTTAGAGAGGGGGGCTCCATGCTCACGTCAACTGACCGGACCTGCGGGGCAAGGTCGACTGACACATCGGTGCTAGCGACGTCGGTCCGCTCGGGGGTGGAAAGCGACCGTGCCGAAAGCCCTACCGTAACCGCTGATAATGGGCGTATCTGACAAGCGCGCTGGAGAGGCGCATCTTCGCCGCCAACAAATTCTCCCTCGATCACCTTTACGTAGCAGCTCCTGCATGTACCTCTGCCGCCACACGCCGCCGCGAGACGAATCCCAATGCGCCTCGCGCTCTCTAACACCGTCTCACCAGACAAGCTCTCTACAGGAATTCCTGGGGGTTCAAAGGTAACCAGGTGTCCCGCACTCCCGTGCTCATTCTCAGAGTTGCCCTGAGGCATGGCCGTTCTGACCATCTGCCAACCCCCAATCCCTGCGGGTGGCTCCTTTGAAACAACGCTTACGGCTCGGACATTTCTCGCACTGCCGTCTTGCACGCCACTTTGGAATGCCTGTGCCTATCGGCGCTACGAAGTCAACCGCACGGCCGGGTCTGACCATCCCGGCCTCAGTCACCGAAAATCCAACCTCAACTCCGCCGGCAAGGCGCACCACATCCTTTCTGTAGTCAAGGGAAAGGCCCACATCGCCTGGCGAAACCGGCCGGGCAAGGCCAAGGCCAAGGGATCGTGCTTCAAGACGCAGCGTTTCCACTAGTTGTTCGCTCAAGCGGAAAATCGCCCGATTGACAAACTCGTCAATTGCCAAAGCGATTCGATACTGCTTCAAACGAAACAATTCAGATACTCGTGTTTCGGCCGCCGATCCGATGCCGCATAAGCCAAACGATAGGTACTCCGTGCCGGAACTTGAATCACCGTAAATTTGCAGCGGCAACCGCGTTCCCTCGCATAGGACAACACCTATCGGGTCGGAGGATTTTGCAGGCCATATTTTCCAAATGGCTACCGGATCAAGCAAATTCTCATTCCTCATTATGCGCAAGGCCTCTTGAGCTACTGCGAGCAGCGGAGTTGGGATGTTGCCGGGGCGGTTCTCCAGATCATTTACCACCCATGCTCCATCGATCTCCAGTGAGCCGCCAGCGCGCGGCTTGCAAGCGCCCCGATCCAAGCCCTCGTCCCGTGCCATTTTCATCAATTACCCGGCTGGTGCGCCAGCGGCTTGGCAGAAAGACTTTTACCGGAGATCTTTTCTCCTTCCGGTCTCAAAATGCTCCCACCCATGACCACAAACTTTACATTGCGAAGTGCTGCCGGATCATCAAAGGGCGAGAAGGCCAATGCCACAATCTCGGCGAGGGCACCTCCGACAGGACCAGCAGGAGTTTCTCCCCACAGCCGGCGCGGAACCGAAGTTGCCGCTGCCAGGGCTTTTCCCATGCTCAGTCCTGCCTGCAAAAGGAACTCGACCTCGTCGACGAGGCTCGAGCCATGCGGTACGCCGTGACTGCCAGCGTCGGAACCGCACATAATTGGAACCCCAAGTTCAGCTGCCAGCGCCAAATGCCGGATATGGTCATCTAGTATCCTTCTGAGATTGTCAATTGTGCCAGAGCTCCAGCCGCACCACTGTGGCGACCGCCGCTGAAAGTCCACCGGTGAAAGCGTTGGAACCCAGGCAATCTGTCTTTGGGCCATGATAGCCAGCATCTCTTCATTCATAAAAAATCCGTGTTCGATGCTGTCTATGCCTGCCTCGATCGCCAAGGAGATCCCATCGAGACCGCTACAATGCGCAAAAGTTCGGCGCCCCGCTGAATGCGCCGTGTTCACGATCGCGCGGCATTCATCAAGGTCAAATTGCGGTTGCCCCTTTACGGTACCAAGATCGAAGTCGATGATTCCCGTGAGAATCACCTTTATGTCGTCCGAATCCGCGGCTAGGTCGCCCACAATCTCGGGAATCTGCGACGGATCATTTATCTCCCGTGCCATGAAGGCGCCGTATCCGCGAGACCCACGCACACCTTGGCCTGCGGAGCGTACGCGCGGAAGTGGCCTTTCCGCCAAACTGGCTTCGGCCCTAAGCGCATGATTTATTCCAAAACGGTCTCCAGCGTCTCGGATCAAGGTAATTCCGGCATCGGCCGACAGGCGAAGGTTATCCCGTCCAGTCTTGAGCATATTTTCTACCGGCGACTTTAGATAACTGCTTCGGATGCTGCCGTCAAGCTCCCCTCCGTTGAGAAAGAGGTGTGCGTGTCCT
>JAJYFX010000256.1 GCA_021785315.1 Actinomycetes bacterium
TTTAAAGTTGACTGGAGGAGGATCGTAGGCATTCAAGCCAGCACCGTTCATCAGCTTGGCAGTAGCTCGAACCAGTCCTGCGGGATTAGGAACTACTAAATCGAAGAGCATACGAGATCCATAATTGAATACCCCGACTTCGTATACCTCGTCCACGTACTGATAGATACCGCTGATGTTGGCGGCGTTCGGCTGTGTATTTGTGAATCCGTGCTCGACGGTCTCCCTAAAGCTGTTGATGATTTGGAGACGCTGAGACTTCTTGACCTCTTGGGTCACCTTGGAAACAGCACGGGACGTAATGTCTTTGGCAAACGAGGTGGATGTGTTGGACGAGCTTGTATTAGCCTGGCTGGAGGACAGCGAGAAGTTGCTCTTGGCTTGCACATAGGGCCCATATGCGGCAGACACGGATGCACCAAACTGCTGGCTCGAGTTGTTCTTGATCGAGTTCTGCGCCTGGGTCTGGACCTGAAAGCGCTGGTTTGACTGGGTGTCCTGTTCGGTCTCGTTCGTCGTGTCGCTGGAAGAAACGAAGGTCTGGTTGTTCTCCTCAAAACGCACGGTTGTCCTGGTGTTTGTCTCGGTGGCCAGGACATTTTCAATGTAGGAGATCTCGCGAAGTTCGTACCCGCTCAGCTGCTGATTGACCACCTGAAGGTCTCCTATTCCGGCAGGTGCGACGTTGGGGTTGTAGGCAGGCCCAAGGTTGGCAAGAGGCAGGATGCCAGTAGGCGCAAGGATGACCTTATTCAGCCAACTTGAGAGCGTTGCCATATCGGTCACCGTGGCCCCTCCGGCAATTGCCTCGATAAGGGCGGCAATCCGGGCAAAGCTGGCGGCCAGCGTTATATTGTCCTCATTGCGATTTGGCGCAAGATGAGCAAGGATCAGGTAAAAAGCAATGGCTTCCTGGTCCGCAGAGAATTTACTGTTGGATACGAGATTTGATAGAGCTGTGACGCCAAAACTTGACTCGAGAACCGAGGCTGTGGTGGATGCATCAAAAGCAGGCTGGGTTAGCTGGTTAGCCGCACTGGCGAAGGCTGTTTGGTAGTTCAAGGATAAGGCGCCCAGCGTTGAAACCATTGCCGGATGCCCCGCGGAGCTCGGGATTGCTTTCACGCCCAGCTGCACATTTTCCTTTCCGGCAGCTACAAGTTTCAACTTGTTAAGGTCATCGTTGTTTAGCTTCAGTTGAAGCGCACTATCTGGTGACGAATAGGCCGCGGGCCTAACTGAAATGAATCGGAAAATCTCAGTAGTCATAGTTCCTGCCTTAGTCGTTGCTGGTGCTTGGACAAGCCTCCCAGCTGGTGAGCGAACGCCATGGAGTTGCAGCGTGAAGGCGTCCTGAGATAGCTGCATTGGCACTATGAGTCCACTCACGAAATGCGCCATCTGGTACGTGGAGGAGAGCGGTCGGACAGACCAACGGGTCGTCAACCATAGCCCAACCTCCTGAATCTAACGCCAATAGGTGGTCTTGATGGAGTTCAAGGAAAATCTTGTGGTCGCGGAATCCGAGCTTTGAATAAATTATGACATAGTAAATCAGCTCTGACCACAAGATGTGGAAAATAACTAACTACGATCCTCGACCACGACGAACTGGTCAAGCCCAAAGCAACCTCGACCTTTGCACGCGCGGACAGCTTTACAACGCGGCTGGTGCGCGAACCTCGCAGACCTCGCGGACAGGGCTTTTGGGCCGTGCGCTTGTGGGGTTGCATGCCATCGATTCCTTCGCGCCGCGCCTGGGCGTGCGCATCTTGGCTCTTGGGAGCCGGTGCATCGTGTCGATAACCTCTTCTGGCGGGTTGGAATCTTCCAGTGGCATCTGGTTCACGCGGCAATTTCCGAGATGTGGATTTTTTAAAAGAAAGAGCACCGCTTTGATTGATACCCGGCAGCATACCTGATAAAGAAATAAGCGCTGATGCCCAGCGACAGACCGCGACTCCCGCGACTCCCGCGACTCCCTCGAACCCGATCATTTGATAACTCCGGAATCATGGACCGCGTGGCATTTGAAATCCGACTTCGGAAAAGCGCACAATCGTCGTTTTAGTTAGTTATGCCTGCAACATATTCAATGGGAAAAGCTCGTAAACGAGCTCCAGCGACTAAGTGCCCCGCCGGTCGATATGGTGCGAACATTCCATTCAACAATCTCAAATGTCTGTGGCTCGGCTCAACAAACAAAATCTGCTACTGGTTGCGCGAGCAATCCCCTTGAGACATTCGTTGCCTTCTCCAAGGTAAAAGACCGTCGAAATATTGCCACCCTTGTGCGGTCGAGTAAGCCTGGACCCGCGACCTTTGGCCGCATTACCGCCGATCCGCCCCAAGCACAGTGAACCCACTTCAGAATCTTCAGGGCGGGCAAAATAACATGCTGATGCCTAGGTTTCAGCCACTATGGAAAAGTGCAGCACCCACGTCCAGAAGAAACGTTCTCTGGTCCGCATCAAGTGCTTCTCGCTGGCGATGAGGTGGTTCTCAACCCTGTAACCACTACACAATAGGTGTGGATTTCCAATGGAACCATATCAGCTGTAATTGAAATCAACGAAACCAGAAAGAACGAAGCGTCTAGGGCCCGTGAAGTCAGTCCTTGAATGGTTCTGTCCGATCACGTCACGTCTTCTACCATACAGTTCGTACATCTTCTACCATACAATTCGTACAAATGCGCCAATACAGGATGTACAGCAGACCGCGAACCAGCGCTAGGCATTACCGCCGGGGAATCGGCGATTAAATGCTTGAATCTCTGCCAGGGTGTCACTAGGACCGTCCGTGATCTTCGGCATTGCCGTTTAGTGGGTTGGAAAGATCGCACTGATTAAAACGAGCGCAATTAATTGGATAACGAAAGAAGGCAATGGAGGTTCGGATCGCGGAAGAGCTTTATCAAGAGCTCTAACAAGGGGCCAGGCGCACGTGTGCTTCTTCTACCTCTACGAGATGCCCAAGACAATCTAGGAACTGAGCCGCGTAAGCTTCGATAACATTTGGTATGACACTGCGGCCATGCTGGCTAAGATTCGAAAACCATATCCCAATGAGAAAATTCTGCTCAAATGGGATGGAACCGGCTACATTCGTTGGAGCGTGGCTCAAAAGGCGCCGGTTTGCCATCACATAGAAGCAGTGCCTCTCGCCATGTGATCCCGAACTCAATCCCAAAGAATTGGCATGGAAACCGGGACGGTCTGCGGTTACACGCAACTGGCTCATTGCCAGATTGAATCAGTGACCAGTCAATTTGTCGACCATCTCGGAGTAAGGACATTTACTTACTCCTTGCCAGCTTTGGGCAAATTAGGGTCTTGGCTCAATAGGGAAAGCCGAGGGGCATTTATTCCCGACGCAGCAGCGCCAATGCATCGTAGCGCTTGCTTGGACCTAGAACCCTCCATTTTTCCAGGATGATCTCCTGGGACTGAACCTGCATTTCGATCTCGTAGGTGTCGCGTCCGCAGAGGTGCCGGCCAGACCAATGTGCACTGCTCAAATCGACCTCCACATAAGGTCGCCCGTCAGAAAACTGCAGCACGACACTCCTGTCAGCGCGACGCAGCATCTGCAAAGTGCGGTTGGCCGGACCGGTGTAGTCGCCGTAGCACAACTCGCCCACTTCCCTATACCAACCATTACCGTGAGAGGTTTCGCTCAGCATGGCAGTACCGGTGAACCGCGAGGACAGACCAGTTTGGCGGTCTTCAATCCAGCGGGTTAGCGCCCAGTTCCCGAGTAGAAACCCGAAGGTGTCATCTATCTTCATCTGTGCAGATTCTACAATGGACTCATAGTGCTCGGGTTGGTACAGCTGAAATGCGGTAGTGTTGCTTCCGGCGTCGAGCCCGATTTCGCTCAGCCTCCTGCGCCGGTTTGCCATCGCTTGCCCCAGCGGCTGACATATCTGCAAGGGAAACCTGCTCGTCTCCTTGCTTTGAACCTGGTCGTCGCATTCAGATAATAAGAGGCCCCGCCAATCTTTGGATTGACACCCACAACCCTCCACATTTCCGAGGCACCTACAAGGGTGACCGGCCGGATGGCTGCGGCACAGCCCTTCCATCACTGCATCGCCTTAGGTAGCCGGTACGGCTCCAACCCCCGCCACGCATGCTGAACGAATCACCGCGTGCCCGCTCTCAACCGCTAAAATCCTTCCCACAAACCAGAGATTCCGCATAGATTCCACAAGAACCAGCCGGCCTATGTCGAGGCTAGAAGCCAGTTGAAACCGAACTGCGTATGCCAAGTCATCTGA
>JAJYFX010000257.1 GCA_021785315.1 Actinomycetes bacterium
CTGCCGGCTTCCAACAACTTCACGGGTGGGAAGCATGGAGGATCTTCCCTAATATCGCGGGAGGACAAACAAAAACTGCCCGGAACAGGTCCTCCAACATCGCTGTAGTGAACGCTGTTGGACACCCAACAAAATAGCTCACCTTTCCAGAATACGGGGCTGGTCAAACCAGTATCTTGCTGGTGAGACGTTCCTATATATGGATCGTTACATAAGAATACGTCGCCATCTGAAATTCCAGGATCACCAGACCGATTCTCCAAAATCCATTTCGTGATTAGACCCAACATATTGCCCAGATACAACAGATATGGACCAAGGCACAATACGTCACCGACTTCAGTAAGAATCGCGCACTGAAAATCTCTCACAATCATCGTTATAGGTGAAATACTCAATTTCTGAATAGTCTGACCATGCTCAAAATTAATATTCAGCAGAGTATTTCGAATCACCTCAAACGTTATAGGATCCACCTCCACCGTTCCATCGACGCTGTGGAGCTGCAACTTTGGATTTATCCGAAGAACCTCTGACGGAATGTAGCCACGAACAAGGCCATCCCAAACCACGTCTTCTGCTACCTGCATACTTTCCCCTTTTTGCGGTCGCCCGGGAACTTGCTGGTGCCCAGGAATACTTTTCGACCCAAACTTTTGCTTCTCTCTAATCTGCGACAATTGGTGCAATATTGAGCACCATGTTGCCTGACGAATCACATATCAAGGTTTGTCCCTGACCCACCGCTACCGAGGTATGTGGAAGCTCCACCACCGCCGGGCCATCTATACGGTTACCATCCTGCAAATAGCGACCATCAAATACTTCGCTCGAGACCTTTTCCATAATGTCGGGCCAAAAGATGTTCCTGGAACCCAAACGAGCGACCTTTGAAATGCTCTTGCCAGATGATTTTTGAAATACCTGCTCCGGCTTTCGCAAGTGGGCAGTTGCTCTGATGCGCAATGAAAACAGTTCAATACCTTGTGAAACATCTCCAGCCCCACTGCCATAGAGACTGTCATAGGTCGACCTGAAATCTCCAACGATTTGGTCTAGTTCGGCTAAACCATATGTTCCGTCTGGAAGCTTGCGTAACAAATTATGCAACCATTGGCCGCTATAACGCATTTGCGCAAAGCGCTCCAACACGATTAACTCAGATCCTGCACCCATCTCGACCATTGCACCGTAAGCCTCGGCTTCCAGCTTGACTAGCAAACCGTTCAATTCGTCGAGCGGAAAAGGATAATGGAATATCTGCTCAGTTTCAAAATACCGAACTAAATTAGAACTGGCTGAGCCAAAGGCCGAGAGAGTAGATGCCCCGTTTCCTAGGGGAATTATTACTCCTTTAACGCCAAGTTCTCGTGCATAGGCAAATGCATGCAAGGGGCCAGCCCCTCCGAATGCGTATAGCGTAAAATCTCTAGGGTCATAGCCTCGAATGACTGTTTGCTGACGAATCAATTCTGCAGCCTTGGCGTTATTGATCCTCAAAATACCGGCAGCTGCCTCCTCGATATTCAGGCCAACCTGTTGTCCCAAAGCCTCGATGGACCGAGTGGCGGCCTCCCTATTCAACTGCATTTTGCCGCCTAGAAATGACTCGGCTGACAGCAGGCCGAGGACTACGTCCGCATCAGTAACGGTCGGCTCTTTGCCGCCACGCTGATAACAGACTGGCCCAGGACTGGCCCCAGCGCTCTGTGGACCAACCCGGATTGTTCGACTAAAAGGTGCCAAGTGGGCTATGCTTCCGCCACCACAAGCAATTGAAGTCGTGTGCATGTGCAGCTGCTTGTAGCGATACTGATTGACGACATTTTCGTCACTGACCAGAGGTTCGCCATCAACGATGAGACCAACTTCGAAGGATGTTCCTCCCATGT
This sequence comes from Actinomycetes bacterium, assembly GCA_021785315.1. The sequence continues at coordinate 1,893 of JAJYFX010000257.1, forward strand.
CTGTAGCGATTACATTTGGATGTCCAAGTTGACGAGCCAGCGCAGCTGAACCAATCAGCCCACCCACGGGACCTGAACCAAGAGAAGTAAGAGGTACTTCAACAGCGGTTTTAACCGGAAGAATGCCGCCGCTAACCTGCATCACAAGTAACGAACGCTTCAGTCCCAAATTCTCAAGACGTTTTGCCGCTCCAGCAAAATACGCAGATGTCTTTTGGGCAACATAGCTATTTATCACGGTTGCAACAGTCCGCTCATACTCACCCATGCGAGGCGCAATTTGGTGAGAACACGAAACATACACGTCGGGAGCAATCCGATGAATAATATCCATAACTTCTAATTCATGGCTTGGCCTGCGAAAAGACCACAAGAAACTTACAGCTATTGCTTCAACCTTATGTTCCTCCACCAGGCTGAGCACTGCTGTCTCTACTTCCTTGGCGTTGATTGGAACCACAACTTGGCCCATACAATCGACACGTTCAGTAATTTCTCTTATAAGGTGCCGCGGAACGAGCGGCTCAGGCTTGTCTGTCATCTGTGGGTGATAATAAAGTTCGGGATCCAATCCCGTGACACGTCCCGAACCCCGCATCATCAATATTGCGTCCCCATGTCCTGCAGTCGCCAATAGACCCGTACGTGCTCCTTTACGTTCAACGAGCAAGTTCGTGCCTACGGTTGTACCTAGGCTGAAACGTTCAGTAGATGCAATTAATTCAGACAACGTGACACCGCACTCATCAGCTAATGCGGCAAGCACATCGAACATTCCTTCCGAAAAATCCTCTGTAGTTGTTGATGCCTTAGCAAAATGTAGACGACCATTGCTATCCATGGCCACGCCATCGGTGAAAGTCCCGCCCCCATCTAGCCCGATGAAGTACTCGGCCATCCCCACTCCTTCATTACTCATAGTCACTGGAGACTTCCTATTCTCTGGATCTCAAACTCCGAGAATAAGAAGTCTTCCTATTCCAACAATCGACTCACAACATCGAATAAACTGCCGTTCGCTTGCCTATTCGACTTCCCCACTAGCGCTGACGAAAATAATTTCCATCGAACATTATCATGTTTGTTTACCATAATACTGCAACTGGCAAAGAATGTTAAGTTAACTGGTATAAATGTCGATCGCACATCGCTGACGGGCGCCGCCGCAATCGGTCCAGCGAAAATATGGGCACATAACCGAAAATCGCGAGTTCCTCAAAAGCACGATTGAACATGCGTCTTAACTATCTCAAAACGGGACTCTCCATCAGAACGATTCATAAGGTCTAGCAAATTCTTATAGATTATCTATGACTATTCCCACACCAGCAAAGCTAGTACTTCCTGAATATCCTCAACATTTTCAAGGTTGGATACCAGCTCGACGACCTGATCTGCATTGGAGTTAGGAATCTGCCTTTCTGCATGGGTGATGCAGTCACGGAACTTTCGTACACAATCTTCAAAGGTCATCGGGTTAGAGGGTGTCCCGGTGGGCAAATTTACCTGCTCAAAGTGACTATTCCCGTTTTTTAGGTTGATCCTCACCCTAGCTGGTTCGATCACGTCAGCCCGGTCCAACTCGGGATCTACAACTACAGATATTTTCTTTGCAACGTCCAAAATATCCTTATCGTGGATAGCTTGATCAGTGAAATCGTCTATTGCTGCTCGCTTTCGAGCAACTGATGTCGCCACTCCCCATGGCACGCTGAATTGGCTATCAACAAAATTGCGTGGCTTGATCTTAGCTTCGACAGGAGATGCCAGCAGGCCATATGTACCTTCTCCACAACCAATGAGAATGCTCTCCACATCATCCGCGACGATACTATGCTCGTTCACAATTTTAAGTGCCGCATCAATGAAGGGATGGACGCCACGACAACAGGGATACGGTTTGATAGATACATTTACTCCTTCAAACCTGGTTCCTAAGTCCTCTGTTAGGGCACTTTGCGAATAGCTGCCTTGGTGGTAAACGTTATACAGTCCGTGAACACCTTCTAGACAATTTTTGGCACCAGTGACGCCGTTTCGAGCCATGAGCGCTGCCGTAATGCCGCCCTTTACAGCCATTCCTGGCCCCATCCTTTTTGTTAAGGCACCGTCCTGGACACATTGCCCGTTTCCAGCCGACTGATGGTAGGCAATCCCAATTGCGTTGACCATTCGATCCTCATCCAGGCTGAGCACTCTTCCCGCCACAGCAGCTGCGGTCATAAAACCATAGAGACTTGTAAGATGCCAGCCAAAGGCGTGAATATTTTGACCTGGTCTAGTAGCCAGTCCCAAGCGGCAAATGAAATCAGTACCCGTGGCAACTGCAGCTATAAACTCTCTGCCGCTTAGCCCGCCAATGTACTCCGCCATAGCCAGTGCTGTAG
>JAJYFX010000258.1 GCA_021785315.1 Actinomycetes bacterium
ATGGCTCGCCCTCAACAACGATGCCTTTTCCTGGCATCCCGAACAGGGTGACTGGGACCTTGCGACTCTTCAATACCGCGAAGAACAGGACTGGTTCGACCCGGATGGATTCCTCCTGCATGAAATCGATGGCGCCTTAGCCGCATTCTGCTGGACCAAGATACACTCGGAAATCGATCCTCCATTAGGTGAAATTTACGTAATAGCCGTCGATCCGAAACTTAGGGGACAGCATCTCGGCGCAACGATGTGTCTTGCAGGTCTGAACTACTTGGCTGGAAAAGGCATAGAAACTGCCATGCTCTATGTTGAATCGTCAAACGCCTCGGCAAACTTGCTATACGAGAAGCTGGGATTCGCGCTTGACCATATTGATCGTGCTTATGTCGCAGACCTCGGGCCGGCGACACCAAGGGACTAAGCCCCTTGAAACCCAACCAAGTGACCTAACAGGTAGGTTATCCCCGCCGCGATCCCAGACAGCAGCACCTGTCTGAAGATGGTCTTGAGAAGCGACCTGCCGGTAAATACCGCCAGCAGTGCTCCCACGGCAATCGTGCCCAGAGCCGCAAGCAAAACCGTGAACATTATCCCGTTGGTACCCGTAAGGAAAAACCAAGGTATCAGTGGCAGAACCGCGCCAACCCCAAAAGAAAAGAACGACGCCAGCGAAGCTTCAACCGGCGAACCGATGGATGCGGGATCAACCCCTAGCTCCTCGCGAGCGTGCGTGTCAAGTGCCAGCTCCGGATCTTTCATGATGTGCTCGGCAAAGTCCTCGGCCAACTCTTTCGGCACTCCTTTGCGTCGGTAGAGCTGAACAAGTTCCCTTCGCTCAAAGTCCGGCCTTGTCTTTATCTCGTGGGCCTCGAGCGCAATCTCTTTCTCAAACAGTTCGCGCTGGGCCATCATTGAAACGTATTCACCCAGCGCCATGGAAAGGGCCCCGCCTATCAACCCAGCCAGTCCCGCAACTCTAACGAAGGGAGCCGTCGGGTGTGCACCTGCAACACCAAGTATCAAAGCTACATTTGACACAAGGCCGTCACTCACGCCAAAGACAGCGGCCCTGGCGCCGCCTCCCGTAATATCCCTGTGGCGGACCCCTGCGTCGGTCCTCAAAATCTCGGCACGATCAGCATTATTAGGATTTCGATGTATGAATTCAGAAATGCTAAATCTTTGTCCAGTCATGGACAATTAAACTAGTTTCACTAATGTCACTTTACGATCTCCAACTTGCCGATTGGCAAAAACTTTTAACCGAGCAACCATCTTTTCGTGCCATGCAAATTTGGCAGTCGATACATAAGCATGCCCTCAGGCCAGAACTTCTAACCTCTCTGCCCAAGGAATTGCGGGAAAGGCTGGCGCTGATGCCTGAACTAAAGTCGGCGCTCAAACTTCGGCAGCTGAGCTCGGATGATCACCAACTCACCGAGAAAGCACTTTTTGAGCTAGACGACGGGCATGTTATCGAAACTGTGCTCATGCACTACCCAGACAGATCAACGGTCTGCATATCGTCGCAGGCGGGATGTGCAATGAACTGCTCCTTTTGCGCGACTGGGCAACAGGGTTACTTTCGCCACCTGGGAGTAGGCGAAATTACTGAACAGGTGATATGGGCGATATCTAGAACTCGGATCACAAGGGGCTCAAAAAGGCTGTCCAACGTCGTCTTTATGGGCATGGGCGAACCCCTTGCAAATACCCGCAATGTTTTTGGAGCAATCGCGCGCATAAATCAAGATATCGGCATCGGCGCGCGGCATATTACAGTATCCACGGTTGGGATCGTGCCCGGTATCAAACTATTCACCAGCCTGGACCTACAGGTCAATCTGGCAGTCTCCTTGCACGCAGCCAACAACCAAAAGCGCTCTTCAATTGTTCCAATTAATAGCAGGTACCCGATCGAACTCCTTACCAAAGCTCTTCAAGAGTATGCGAAGGCCTCAAACCGAAGAATATCGTTCGAATGGGCGATGATGGATGGCGTAAATGACTCCACTACAGATGCAAGGGAACTCATCGCCATTTGCATTCCTCTCCAGGCTCACGTGAACCTGATACCTCTCAACCCCACCCCGGGCTGGCCGACGAGGGGAACTCCGATGGAAAAGATCGTAAGCTTTGCTAAAATTTTAGCGGAGGCAGGCGTGGCGGTTTCCGTTCGAGACAACCGAGGCACCAACATAGACGCTGCATGTGGGCAATTGGCTGGAACTTTCGCCGAAAGAAACATAGGCGAAAGAATTACTGTTACAAAATCTGCAAGAATGAATATTGATGGTTTACTGGACTGAAGAAATGATTGAAGAGGATCAAAATGGACTCACCGAGATGGTTTGATAGATCTCTTCCGCAGACTCTCCAAATTGCAACTCTGCTGCTGTACATGAATGGGATAGTGACTCTATTGTTCTCTTCCTTTGCGCCGCTAGTTTTCCTCCCGGCGGCCGCGGAACTGGTCGGTGCCTACGGCATATCTAATTCGAAAAGATGGGGATACATCACCGCGGTTGTCGGAGCGGTTTTTCCGCTATTGATTCTTGCAATATATGCGGTCTCTCTTCAAATCAGCATTTTCAAGCTAATTTTCGCTAGCCCCCTAACACTGGTTTTCGAGATTGCGCTGGTTGCCCTTTTGCTTCACCCTCAGTCGCGGCAGCACCAGAAAATCTGGTTTCGCTAAATTTGAATTTTGCGGACTAGCTCTTATAACCGGCTCCGCAAAGACGAGCCATGGCTGAGACAGGAGCAACGCTGATGGTGGTAATCAACGGCATTGACGAAATCAAAAAATATCTGGGCAAACACCTTGGCTACTCAAGCTGGCATAAAGTCACCCAGGCGCAAATCAACCAGTTTGCCGACGTTACTGGAGATCACCAGTGGATCCACGTTGACACCGAAGCAGCGCGATTCGGCCCGTATGGCACAACTATCGCCCATGGCTACCTGGTGCTTTCTTTGATACCAAGACTTCTACCGGATATACTGTCTATAAACCACGCGGGGATCGCCGTCAACTACGGGGCAAACAGGATTCGCTTCCCTGCACCAGTTCCATCAAATTCAAATGTCCGCCTTGGTGCTACGATCGCCAAACTTGAAGAATTTCAAGGAGGAATCCAGTTGACTGTCGAAGCGACAATTGAGGTCGAGAGTGCTCCCAAGCCATCGCTGGCCGCCCAACTCATTTATCGGTATTACCAGTAATATGGCCCTTTCCCACTCTGAAAAGCACCTGCGCGTACGCCTCGGCGAACCTTTCCATCTTGACAGCATCAACCCAGGGGCGACTCCGGGTCTCAATAAGAAGGACAAGGATGGCCTAACCGAAACCTTCGAAAAGATGCATGCAGAGCTTTCTGAAGCACAGGCGAGACTTTGGGCTGAGCATTCAAGGTCGATACTACTTATTCTCCAGGCTCTTGATTCAGGCGGTAAGGACGGCACGATCAGACGGGTCTTCAAAGGAGTAAATCCCCAGGGAGTCAGAGTCACGGGATTTCGGCAACCAAATTCCATTGAAGCGTCCCATGATTTCCTATGGAGAATCAATCAGGCGCTCCCCACAAAAGGCGAGATAGGAATATTCAATAGAAGCCACTACGAAGACGTGGTGGCAACCTATGTCTTAAAACTAATTGACGACAAGGAGCGCCAGCAACGCTTTGAAGAAATCCGCAATTGGGAGGATTACCTCGATCGGAATCACATCGATGTGATCAAAGTATTTCTGCACATTTCCTCCGACGAGCAACGGGAACGTTTCCAAGAACGCATCACCGACCCAGCCAAACAGTGGAAATTCTCCGACACGGATCTCAAGACTAGGGAGCTGTGGTCCGAATACCAGGATGCGTATTCTGAAGCGATAAGCGCAACCAGCACCGATGAATCGCCGTGGTTCGTTATTCCAGCCAACCACCGCTGGTCAAGAGATTACTCCATATTGAAGCTCCTTCTAGACCGGCTAGAGCTCATGAATCCCCAATACCCCGAGGTCTCTGGTCTCGACGGTATCGTCGTCAAATGATCTGAATCTAATGGCCTGCCGCTAACCTTGGCAGTCCACATTGCTTCCGTCACATCATGCTGAGAGGGCATTCGCATTCTTATGAGTATTGACTCCCACTATTCGAGCGACTGCTCATATAATGGAGAGTGACTACTTCGAGGTGTAAATGAGCCAGTTCAAACTAGAGCACGAAGCCAACGGCGATCCCAAAGGACCTTTCAAG
>JAJYFX010000259.1 GCA_021785315.1 Actinomycetes bacterium
ACTGGCCGGCGCCTTCCGAATCCGCAAGCAGTTCTCTGGATAGATATAGCACCGGGTAACGATACTCATATGATTCGATGGACGGAAGCGCCGTGTTGGTCGAGCCCGCTATATTCGATACGTCTATACCGTCTCGATTGGACCGCGCCCCTCCCCCATGCATTGAAGCATCTCCCCGAACCGTGTACCATCTGTCAAGCTGATCAGTTCCCGACCACTGTACGTCGGTGAATCCCCAGCCCCACTGCGCCATTGCGTAGCCCTGTCTCGGGGTGTTCATCAGGGCCTGTGTCAAAAGAGCCATGGTGATTCCCTGGACTCGCCACCCACTGATTGTCGACGCGCCGGAACAAGGCGCAGGAGGATTGCAGTTTATTACAGTTCCGCTTGGTATCCGGACATCAACTAGTTTGAAGGTACCGGCGTTAACAGTCAGATCCGGAAATATTTGGCAAGCAAGAATATTGTGAAGATTGGCTACTGCACATGGCAGTGCGCAGTTAATAAATGTCTTCGCCTCGTCGTCGGTACCTTCGAAATCAAATAGCAGTCTGTGTTCGTCTACCGTTAGCTTGGCCCTGATGGTATACGTCTTATCGTAGTCGAGATATTCGACCGCTTCATAGACGCCGGGACGCAGGTTCGAGATTCGTTCGCGAGCCTGCTCTTCGGCAAGTTGAATGCTACTTTCGAAGGTCTGAGCCAAGGCAATGGTGCCGTAGCGTTCAGCCAGGGCCAGAATCTTTTCGGCGGCGGCGAAATTAGCGGAGATCTGGGCTTTCAAATCGAGTGACTGGTATCGCGGCATTCTCACGTTGTCGAGGAATAGGTTGAATATGTCATCTCGGATCTTTCCATTTTCGACGATTCGAGTCGGTTTGAAGATGATTCCTTCCTGGTGCCAGTCGGTTGCAAGCGGAGCCCGCCCCGGCGTCATGGCTCCGACATCGACATGATGCGTTGCGTTGCCCACCCAAGCAACCAGCTCCCCGTCATGGTGAATCGGCATCATTACTGCCAGGTCAAGAATATGCAGCGCACCCGAATGGGGATCGTTGACTAAATACATGTCACCGGGACGGATGTCGTCCTTGAATCGGTTCATACAGCTTTGCAGCATGTAAGAAAGGGTGGTGCCATGCCTAGGCATCCAGGTTGAGTAAACAACTGTGCGTCCCTGTGCATCGGAGATATTGAACCCGAGGTCGCGCCCTTCAACCACGCCCGGACTGACAGCGCAGCGCTGCAGCACCAGTCCACCCTCGTAACCGATCTGCAAAAGTCGATTCGATATGATCTCTGTGAGAATCGGATCAGTTCTCATCCGCTCATTGGCTCCTGCTTCAGTAGTCGACTAAATTTCTTCAACGAAATTCATTCCTCATAGGTTCCTCGTGCGAAATAGTTAACACTAAAAGCCATCAACGACGCTTAGATGGCCAGCTCCAAAGAGCAGATTTTAAAACAACCCGTCGAGAGTTGCAGCTTGGTGAGGCCGCGGGCACAATTCAAATTGGAACCGCTTTTTCGCCAGGGTCTGCGGGTGGGAAATGCGAGCAAGTTCAATCACATTTGTTTGGCAAAAAGTGACGTCGGATTCTCACTGAGCTGTCACAAGTGAATGCCATATTCAGCTAAGTTTCCGGCTGGTCATCGCCTGCTTCAATTTCCCAACAAGAAGCGTAGCGGTGGACTGATGGTTAGTCAATAATCTGCCGGTAATTCGAACTGTGCGCGCACAAGGTTTTCACGTCAGTTTCATTGTGCCGTATCAACCAGAGTTGTGACTTGGCGTTGCGTTTCGGGACCTGATTCGCGCGGGCAAGCACGCGCACCGTCGGAAGACCTCGGCCTCCATCGGCCTGACTCGCAGCGTGATATGGGCGAAAGCGCAACGTGATTTATTGTGTCGAGTTTCAAATTTTAGGATTAAACGTGATAAGTTTTTATTTATAAATTATCGGACTATACGTATTAATTTATCGGCCTAAACGTAGGTGAACAGCGGGCAGTTTTAGGCTTATTGGAGGCGAAGTATCATCCGGTTCGAGTGGGTTTTCTCAAGAGGATACGTGCGAAGCACATATTTAGTGTCGCATGCAACTAAAGTATCTGAAATGCATGCACAGAGGGACCGATAGAGTGGCGAGCAATCCAACTCCGGCGCGCCGCACGAGCAATCTTGGACAAGAATTGTTCAGTCCTGTCACCTCTGCGAGAATTTCCGCAACGATAGTAAACCAGATCAGAGCTCTGATACATCAGGGCCAGCTTTCCCCTGGCGACAGACTTCCGTCCGAGAGGGAGCTATGCACCTCATTCGGGGTCAGCAGAATTACCATCCGTGACGCTTTGCGAGTGCTTGAATCTTCAGGCCTGATCGAAATTCGGGTCGGCGCACATGGAGGCGCATACGTAACGGCGCCAACCAGCAGCAACATAATCTCAGGAATTACTGACATGCTTGCAATGTCTTCGCTCTCGGCAGCTGAGATCACTGAAGCTAGGATCATATTTGAACTCGGGATCATCGAGCTTGTTTGCGAACGAGCAAAAGAGGAAGATTTCGAGGAGTTGGAGGAGATTCTCGAGCGATCTCGTGCTTCACTGGAAACTAACAGCTACAACACGGATCTTTCGGCGGAATTTCACGTTCGTCTGGCCAAGAGCGCTCATAACCGGACGTTGAATCTAATTATCGAGTCGTTTCATGGTCCACTGCGCTATTCCTTGCTCGAAGCAAAGCATGCGGCTCCGGCGATGGGTCATCCCGGCGTCCTCGAGCACCAGGAACTATTGAAGGCACTGCAGAACAGGGATCCGGTCGCTGCTAGAGATGTTCTTTACAGGCACCTGAGTCGCACATATCACCGGCTGATGCATGATGAAGCTGAGGCGGCAGCGGAGGAAGCTCCGCAGCCCTAGGCATGCCATGGACTGCCCGCTGCTGGTGATGCCTGGCAATCAGTATTGATAGTTGATCATGAAGGTTTTCTAGCCATGATTAGGAAGGTGTAATAGGCCTGCCAAGCGGTCTGGACTTCATTGAACTCTGCTTCCATCAAGGCCGAAACATGGTCGCTGATCGCAGGAGCTGGCTTATCGTGGAGGTGTCCAGACGTGCTGTTTGCCTTTGGGCTTCTTGCGAGCAACGATTTTCGCGCTGATCTGAAGGTTTCGTCCCAAGAACGGCCCAGGTAGGCGTGGTCGAGATTAACCACCCACCCCCCTGGCCGGACTAGCTGGGAAACCTCGCTATAAAAGGTTTTCAATTCGCCCGGAGTTAGATGATGCGTAGCTCGCGAACAAAGCACCACGTCGAGTCCCGCAGGCAGCCCCATCGCGGAAATATGATACATGTCCCCTTGTACCCATGTGATTCGCGAGGCATATGCCGCAAGTCCCTCTCTGGCCGCATCCTCCATTGTTTGGGAAGCATCCTGCCAAATTCCGGTCGAGCTGGGAAATTTGTCGAGGAAGATCTTCAAAAAGGTGCCTGGCCCCGAGGCTATATCGGCAACCTTAGAAACTTCCCCTGAAGTTGCAACTATGGAGGCGGCGATTCTTCGCGGAAAGTCCAGCATCTCTCCCGCCACGTCCGCCGTGAGCCAGCTTTGTGCTTCGTCTTCTGTCCATTGTTTTGCCACAGAGCCCCCGAATGTCTTGCCCGGTACAGAAGTTGCCACTCAAATGTTGATGATTAGCAGCAACATTCTCTGTTAAAGAAGCATGTACGACTAATGTATAATAATATAACACCAATAGTTCGAGAGTGGATTTTGTAAACATCGCGAGACTCTCAGCTTCGTTCAATTAGGAGGAACCATGGGGAAAGACGGGCGCGTATTTGTGCGCGGAATGACATCGCAAACATACGGACTTTCAGGATTTCGCGATCTGCAGCTGGAACTGGACAGGGTTAGAAGCGACACCGTAGTTACCGATGATGCAACCGTTGGCCACTCGGGGGATTCCGAAGAGTCTCGCACTTGGTGGAAGATTGGTCCTGGGGATGATGATTTTCTCACCCAGACTCTCCAAGTTCACTTCGTTGAACTGTTTCCTGGTGGTTCCAACCATGGCCACGGACATCAAAACGAGGCGCTTTTTTACATCCTTGAGGGCAAGGGGTACGAAATTCACGACGACAAGCGCTACGACTGGGCGAAAGGTGATCTGGTTGTAGTACACGATGACTCGGTTCACCGCCACTTCAACGATTCTAAAACCGAGCGCGCGCTT
>JAJYFX010000007.1 GCA_021785315.1 Actinomycetes bacterium
CAAGCCTCTCCGCCGTTTCGCATCTTGGCAATCATTGCTCCGTCCACAGCCGCATCCATATCGGAGTCGGCAAATACTATGAAAGGCGCGTTTCCCCCAAGCTCCATAGAGCTATTGACTATGAGCTCAGAGGCTTCTCTAAGGAGTGAACGTCCCACCTCGGTCGAGCCCGTGAAGGAAAGCTTTCGAACCCGCGGATCATGGAGCATTTCCGAAACAACCCTTGAAGAACGATTTGACGGGAGGATATTCACCACCCCGGCGGGTGTCCCTGCCTCCTCCAAAATCTTGCCGAGCAAAAGTGCCGTAAGCGGAGTGTCAGACGCTGGCTTTAGTATTACGGAACATCCCGCAGCTAAAGCGGGCCCGATCTTGCGTGTTGCCATCGCCGCCGGAAAGTTCCATGGAGTCACCATCACGGCAACTCCGATAGCTTGTCTGAGCACCAGGATTTTGTTGGAGCCACTCGGCGCCGTTTGAACCAGGCCGGCAACTCGTACCGCCTCCTCCGAATACCATCTGAAAAATTCAGCGGCGTACGCCACTTCGCCAAGGGCGTCACTTAGTGATTTGCCATTTTCGAGCACCATGAGCCGGGCGATTTCCTCCGACCGCGACGTCATGATTTCAAATGCTCTGCGCAGTATCTCGCCACGTACCCTGGGAGCAGTTTGCGCCCACTTCGCCTGCGCGTCGTAAGCAGCATGGACGGCTGCCTTGGCGTCCTCGGTGGTAGCGTTTGCAACCTCCGCGAGGGTCTCGGAAGTGGCGGGGTCGATTACCGAGATTGAACTCGAATCGCTAGACCCCCTCCACTCTCCTCCTATTAGCAGTTTTGTCGGTGAATTCTTTGGGAGCTCTGTGATGTGCATTTTAACCCCACTTGTTCAGTCGAATAGGATTCTCAAACCAAGACAACCAATGTCAAATCAGCAAGGTCGTATGGCTGTAAAGGATGAGCAAAAATCTCGCATACAGCTCCATTTGAAAACTTTCTCGACGCGCCGAACTTAGAGCTGTCCTGGAAATTTGAACTACCCAGGTGATCCAGAACAGTTTAATTCGAATCACCTTCAAATGTTTTACAGTAAGAAGATATCGGTTGCCTGCAGCATTTTCTGGTAAGCTTTAATGGTTGTATCGCCCAACAAAGTTCAGATATTTGGACTTTGTGAATGCTGCAGCGGTGCCGCAGGTGCTTGTGGTAGGTGATTGCTCCTTTGAATGCAGGCGCCCCGCGGATCTGGCCTCGGCGCAATGGCTCTTGTCTTCGGTGTTCTCGCCGGGGAAGGCATTGGCATCCAGGGTCAGGTCCTTTGAGAGGGCCGGCTATTTGGGTTTCTTCGGCAATTAGACCGTTTTCGCTGTAGGCATATTCGTCATGGATGCGATCGGGGTCGGCGATTTTACGGCAGCCTTTGAATGGGCCACACGAAAGGAGCGGGGCGGCACTGCGTTTAAGTGCAATTGGCATAAGACTGCACGCAAACTGTGATTGGATGCGCTGATAGGCGTGTTTCGCGGCTCATAAGAAGCCCAATGATGCGAGATTCTGTCCTTAGGCGTGCAAACCATGACTAGTCATTGCCGTTGCAGATGTTCCAGGCTGTGGCCGTGTCAGATGAATTAGCGCTGTTGGCAGCGGATGCATTCCGATTGAAAGGGCAGTATAGATATTTGGAGTTCAAAGGGTCAGTTGAGATGAAGATTCAGTTCAGTTCGAATTGTTTTGGCGAATGAGCGGGGGAATAATAAGCGACCAATCAGATCCGGATCGACGGTCGCCGGGCATGGAAACCAATTTGCAAGACAACGGCTCCTCAAGCTTGTCCGTGGTATCTCGCCTGCGTAGCAAGGCAATGTCCAACACCTTTGAATCTCTGAAAATTCGTGATTTTAGGGTGCTTTGGTTTGGCTTCATGGGGTCATGGACTGGAATGCAGTTTCAGCAGGTGGCTAGAGGATTTCTTGCCTACCGGCTCACTGGCAGTGCATTCGCCATTGGAATAGTCACTCTGGCCACTGGTCTACCAAGGATAATTCTTTCTCCTATCGGAGGCTACCTCGCCGACAGATTCAAAAAGCGCGATGTCATAGTTTGGACGAGTCTGCCGATGGCTGGCTTGAGCCTTGCCACGGGAGTTTTATACGTAGACCATCTTTTGACTATTACATGGCTGGTCATCCTTGGTTTTTTACAGGGGATCTGTTTCGGATTCCTTATGCCTGCCCGCCAGGCCTATGCTCCTCAGGTTGTCGGCACCGGCCATCTATTGCCTAATGCAGTAGCGCTGAACAACGCTGGCATGAACATGACTCGGATGGCTGGCCCGGCTTTAGCTGGAATACTCATAGCTACGCCTCATTTTGGGCTTAGCGGCACCTTTTTTGCTATCGCAGGATTCTGGCTTTGGGTTACCTGGTCGGCATTTCGCGTGCATAACCAGGGAGCGCCCAGTGGACCACGAAGGGGGATGAGCGAGAGCATACGTGACGGGTTTAGCTATGTTCGAAGAATGCCAGGCCTTATGGTACTTATGAGTTTGGGGTTTGTTCCACTCGCCCTAGGCATGCCTTATCTGAGCCTTCTGCCAGCGGTGGCTGATGGGCCGCTTCACGGGGGTTCGACTTTGTTGGGGGTCCTGCTAAGCATCGGAGGTGTAGGCTCGCTCGTGGGCACGCTAATTGTTGCTTCGTTTGCCCGGTATCCCAAGAAAGCCACGCTCCAGCTGATTCTGGGTGTATCTTTTGGCCTCTCTTTAGTCGGGTTTTCGCTTTTCGTACATTTGAACGAATTAGCTCTTGCCATTCCATTTCTGTTTCTTACGGGAATGACCGGCGATGCATATCAAGCTTTGAATTCGAGCTTGATAATGATGAGCACTGAACCAGGACAGTATGGCCGCGTAATGGGAGTGTATATGATTGCGCAGTCTATTAGACCAATATCCGTGATGCCGGTTAGCGCGGTAGCGGATGAAATCGGTACTCCCGTTACTCTGCTGGCTGCCGGCGCGATAGTCGCCATGTTCGTGGCTGGAGTCGCAGCTTTGTATCCTGCTTATCGCAAAATCGGACGGCCTGTCACCCCGATGATGGATGAGCCCGACATATAACGAATAGTGCGATCGAGAGCTTGGCCAATCAGGGTTGCCTCGTGAAAATATCGATTTGGATTGGTCTAAATGGCTAGGTTTACCGGCTTTAAATCGAGGCCTCAATGACTTATCGATCCTGAGGGCCAGGATTGGCATGAAATGGCAAACGGTCTTATTGTTACATTGATTTCAACTGTAGTAATCTGAAAAACGTCGTAATTCCGGAGCCGAACATGGTTGCCAACGTCTGGAGGGGAGATTCTGTGGTCAAAGATTTGCGCAGCTGGTTAGACACACTGGAACAAAATGGAGAGTTGTTACACATCAACAAGCCGGTAGATCCCAAATCGCAGATGGGGGCGCTCCTTTATCAGTCCCGTTCCAAGGCGCTAATGTTCCATAATCTGACCGGTTCTCCAGGATGGCGTTCAGTTGGGAATGCTCCCGCCAATATGGACCACGTGGCACTCGCATTCGGAATGAAAAAGGAAGATGTGGTTCGCTATCTTGCCGGGAAGATGTCTGACAGAATTCCCTGGGAGCGCGTACCTACAGGTCCCGTAAAGGAAGTTCATCTCGAAGGCGACCAGATTGATTTGACGACATGGCCAGTGCACCGTGCAGGGACCAAAGACGGTGGCGAGGTGATCGGATCCGGAATGGTGTTTACCATAGATCCCGAAACCGGAATGCAGAACGTAAGTATTCACAGGCTTCAGGTGAAGGGTCCCCGCGAGACAGGGATCTTAATGGTTCCGAGACACACCAGGACTATCTACTCGAAGTATGAGGCAATGGGCAAGGCTATGCCGGTATCGGTGGTAATAGGGCATCACCCCCTTTACTACATGGCGGCGGCAATCAGCGGGTCTCTGGGTGTGGATGAAATGGAAATCGCTGGAGCTTTGTTAGGCGAGCCGGTGCAGATGGCCAAGTCGGAGCTGAGTGACATTTACGTGCCCGTGCACGGAGAGATAGTCATAGAGGGCCATATCCCTCCGTTTCAACGCGAAGAAGAGGGCCCCTTTAGTGAATTCCAGGACTACTACATTGCCGGGACAGGAAAGAACCCCATAATTGTAGTCGACAAAGTTACAACCCGGCGGGATCCTATCTTCAAGAACCTCCAAAATGGCAGTGAGATGGAAGGCTGTTTGTTCCATAAGTTCCCATTTGGCGCTGCGATATATAACCATATTCAAAATGTTGGCGGCTATGTCGATTTGGCAAACCTTTTGGTGCTGCCTGGGATATTTGGAGTCGTGATCCAGATGACTCCGCGTTTCGCAGGGGAGGCCAAGAATGTCGGATTGGCAGCCCTAGGCAGTCCTGTGCTCCATCCCAAGGTCGTAATCGTAGTTGATACTGATGTCAATATTTACGACTATTGGGAGGTCCTCTGGGCGATTAATACGAGGGTAGATCCAGCGCGAGACGTATCTATTGTAGATGGGGTGCGCATCCACCCGATGGATCCAACCGGAGTGGAGCTCAAGGGCCCGGGCGGACCTGATTGGCAAAGGCTCGGGAGCAAAATGGTCATCGATGCCACTAAGCCGGCAACGTCATTTCCCGAAGCACGCGAGGAGTATGAGCGCATCCGCCCCGTGGGTGACGGTGAGGTGATTCTCGCCGATTTCTTGGACTGATCTTTTTTGTGCTGACCGCAGTTCCTTTGCGGCTCTGTCGCGCCTTTAGAGTCAGTTTCATTAGCCGGACTACCGGACTGGATTACCGCAGAAGCAGCAATATCGCGGTTTAGATGACTCCTGTGCCTTCCCATCGTCTGAAGAGTTCGTGTTTGATTCCAACCTGGTCGAGAACCTTGCCTACGGTTTGCTTTAGCAGGTCATCGATAGATTGCGGCCGATGGTAGAAGGCAGGAACCGGCGGCAGTATGATTCCTCCTGCGAGGGTCACGGTTTCCATATTTCTCAGGTGGATCAGGCTTAAAGGTGTTTCCCGCGTGACAAGCACCAGGCGGCGCCGTTCTTTCATGCAAACGTCAGCCGTGCGAGTAAGGAGATCGGGCGTATATCCCGAAGCAACGGCGGCCAAGGTGCGCATCGAACACGGTATGACCACCATCCCCATTGTCTCGAACGACCCCGAGGAGATTGCCGCCCCAAGATCCTCTGGGTTGTACACCACGTCGCCAAGCTCCTCGACTTCTTCGCGGGTCATGCCGAGTTCATAGGCGATGCTTTTCTCCGCGCCTTTGGAGAGAACCAGGTGCACCTCTACGCTGTCAATTTCGCGAAGCGCATTGAGCATGGTCAGTGCGAGCTGCGGAGCGCTGGAACCAGAAACTCCCACAATCAGCCTGTTTGTCGGACTCATATCGTTTTACCTTCCGTTGCTCATTCATCACTACTGGCTCAATCCGATGCCGCATTGCCGGCCTGACTCGGTGAAATAAACCCGAGGCGACGCTTCCGCCTGTTCGCCCAATCTTCGCATTATTGTTTTCGAACCGTTGGCGGCTCTATTAACTTTTCAGTAACTCTATTCATTTTCGGTCAATTTTCCAACTCCAAAAAGAGCATCTTTATTCTCGCTAACGCGATAGATATTGGATGCGATCACAGCGTGATTGTGACTGCCGTTTCTGGGATAAAAAGTCGGCCGCCTTGGGGGCAGATCCTAGACAAAACTTTCACCAATAAAGTCATTCAGACTGCCGATACACATCTGTAGTGCGGGCGTATGATTTGAATAAGGACGACAAATCAAGAAATCTGAAATGGCCAGCGGTGTCATTTCGGCGACCAAATAGCACATCAAGCTAATATTTTACGCCTGGCAGAAAAACTGCGGAATCGGTTTAATTGGGGCTTGTGGCACATGATACGCTTTGCCTGTCAAAAGTTGTAATGCATGGGGGAGCACATGATGCTCAGTCTGAATCACCGAAAGTATAGATTGCCTGAGCTGAATTGGTTTCCGGGTTCACTGTCCATTCGGGATGAGATTGCAGGGTCTGCAGTCCTGGTTTTCAAGAACTTTCATTAGATTCGTGCATTTCTTGAACAGCTTTGAAATATTCCGCAGATATCCGTTGTGGCCAGAAGGATTGATTCCATCAGGTTGTGGCTTAAGAGGAGGTAAGGATGGGTGACATTGGCAGTCGCGAAATTCTGAGATTATCGGTCAATGGGCAGAATCAAGAGTTGTTGGTCAAGCCGTACACGACGCTCTTGGAAATACTTCGTGAAGATTTGCGCTTGACCGGAACAAAACACGGTTGTGAAGCCGGTGAATGCGGTGCCTGTGTGGTGCTCATCGATGGAACTCCGCAACTGAGCTGTCTGGTATTGCCCGGTCAGATTGAAGGCTCCGATGTGACGACTATCGAGGGGGTTTCTGACGGGGGAAAATTGCATCCGGTTCAGCAGGCTTTTATGGATCATGGTGCACTTCAGTGCGGCTACTGCACTCCGGGGATGGTTTTGTCTTCGAAAGCCTTGCTCGATTCCAACCCTAGGGCGTCCGCAGAGGAGATCAAAGAGGCGCTCGCAGGCAATCTATGCCGCTGTACTGGTTATGTGAGTATCATCGAGGCTGTCGAGGATGCCGGGAGGGCAATGGCGTGACTACTGTAGCAAATGATCCAAATGTCGAGCTAAGAGTAATCGGCAAGTCTCTGCCCAAGGTCGATTCAGCTGGGAAAGTGATCGGTCTAACCGCGTATGCAGATGACATTGAACTCCCAGGCACCTTGTACTGCAAACTTTTGCGCAGCCATTTGCCTCATGCCAAGGTGCTTTCAATCGATACGAGTGCGGCCACTGCGATTAAGGGAGTCATCGCCGTTATAACTGGCGATGACCTACCGATCAAATACGGCATTATGCCCACCAGCGAGGACGAGCATGCGCTCGAATGCGAGAAGGTGCGATTTGTCGGCGATCCTGTCGCTGCCGTCGCAGCGGTTGATGAAGAAACTGCACTTGCGGCATGCCGGGCCATAGTGGTCGAGTATGAGCCGCTTGAGACCATCGAATCGATAGAGCATGCACTCCTTCCACCGTCGGACGAGCCGATACACGATTACGCTGGACCGGGAAATATACACAGAATCGGCGCATTGGAGTTCGGTGAAGTCGATGAAGGTTTTGCGAATTCAAGCTTTATTCGCGAAGATGTCTTCTTTTACGAAGGCAATACCCATCTACCGATGGAGCAGCATAGCGCTACCGCGACCTTTGTTGGTGATCAGCTGACGTTGTGGTCATCGACCCAAAATCCCCACTATGTGCACCGTGCGCTGGCAAAAGTATTCGAAATGCCCATGGGCCATATCAGGGTGGTGGCAGCTCCTCACGGCGGTGGCTTTGGCGGTAAATGTGACCCGTTCTCCCATGAAATGGTTGTTTGCAAGCTCGCAATGATTACGGGTCGCCCGGTCAAGTGCACTCTTACCCGCGAAGAGGTATTTTATGTTCATCGCGGGAGACACCCGGTAATGATGTGGGTGCGAACAGGCGTTTCCCAGGATGGAAAGATCCTTGCAATGCATTTCCGGACAGCGTTGGATGGCGGAGCCTACGGCTCCTACGGTCCGGCGTCCATGCTTTACACCGGAGCCCTGCAGACAACGACTTATAACATTCCTGCATACCGTTTCGAAGGTGTGCGCGTGTTCACGAACAAGGCTCCATGCGGTCCTAAGCGCGGACACGGAACTCCTCAACCACGCTTTGCGCTTGAGCTTCATATGGACAAAATTGCCCACTCCATCGGGCTTGATCCCGTGGAACTTAGGAGGCGCAATTACGTCAAGCCGTACACCCGGACCATCAATCATCTTCGTATAACGTCTTGCGGAATCGAAGAGGCCACAGACCGCGTGATCGAAGCGTCGCGTTACTACGAGCGCAAGAAGAGGCTCGGACACGGGTTGGGGTTTGCCGTATCAAGCTATATGTGCGGAGCCGGACTGCCAATTTATTGGAACAAGCTGCCACACAGCGAGTGTGTTATCCAGGTTGACCGCGGAGGAGTTTCGCTCTATTGCGGTGCCACCGATATCGGTCAAGGTTCTGACACGGTGTTGGCCACAGTAGCTGCAGAGGAACTCGGGCTTTGGCCGACGGATATTCGCGTTGTCAGCGGTGACACCGGTTTGACGCCGGTGGATCTCGGCTCCTACTCCTCGCGGGTTACATTTATGGCGGGAAACGCAGCGCTTCAGGCGGCACGTGAGATGCGTGAGATTCTGGTTGGCGCTGTCGCGGAAAAAATGGAGTGCAGCCCTAAAGACGTCGTGGTTGGGGATGGTAAAATCGGAGAGCTTTCCTTCGAGGATGCTGCCACCCTTGCCCAGCTGAGCCATGGCATTCTAACAACTCGAGGCACTTACGCGCCTCCGCGCGAGATAGGCGGCAGATATAAGGCCGCCGGCGTTGGGCCGAGTCCTGCATACAGCTACTCGGCTGCGGTCGTTGATCTCGATGCTGATCCGTATAGCGGTGAAATCCAGTTGAACAAAGTATGGATAGCACACGATATCGGACGCGCGATCAATGCTCTGTCCGTCAAGGGTCAGGTCGAAGGCGGCGTTTACATGGGCTTATCGGAAGCCATGATGGAAGGCCAACTTTATCGGCATGGCCTCCATAAGCAGCCGTCGATGCTCGACTACAAGTCATTAACTTTCTTCGAGATGCCCGAAGTCGAAACCTTCTTGGTGGAAACCGTCGATCTCGAGGGCCCCTTCGGAGCTAAGGAAGCCGGACAGGGCCCGTTGCTACCGGTAATTCCGGCAGTGGTCTCAGCGGTCTACGACGCCCTTGGAGTCTGGGTTGACGAGGTTCCAATTACGCCGGACAAGATCATGAGAGCTCTTGATGCTAAGGCAAAGGGTCGAGAAGGCCGCTATGGGCCAAAGAGCTTCCCGCAAATTTCCTATCCGACTATTGTAAAGGTGCCTCCTTTCGATGCTTCGTCTACCGCGTTTTAGTTATCTACGGCCTGAATCTGTTACCGAAGCTGCCCAGATTCTCTCAGAGTATGGACCCCGGGCAAGGATTGTAGCGGGGGGAACCGACCTGCTTCCAAAGATGAAGCGTGGTCAGATAGAGCCCGAGATAGTCGTAGGAATCAGTCATCTGCCTGAACTTCGCCAAATCCGTGCTACCGAGGACGGTGGCTTCGAGATCGGGGCGTGTGTGACATTGACGGAAGTCGTTGACAACCCAGCCCTGCAGGCGGCTTTCAAGGGTTACACCCGCGCTGCGGCGCTGGTCTCTTCGCCGGCACTGCGAAACTCGGGAACGATCGGCGGAAACCTTTGCGTGGATACGCGTTGCAATTATTACGACGAGAGCTATGAATGGCGCAAAGCACTGGGATTCTGCATGAAGAAAGATGGGGACATATGCAGGGTTGCCCCCGCTAGCGCGACATGTAGGGCAATTGCATCTTCCGACACCGCGCCTGCTGCAATATCGCTGAACGCAACCGTGCGTCTCGTTGGCCCCAATGGAGAGCGCGAGGTTCCGGTTGAATCCCTATATCAAGATGACGGACAGTTCTATATGACCAAAGCTGCAGATGAGATTTTGGTAAGCCTGCGGATGCCCAATCCGGGTACCTGGAGGTCATCATATGTCAAAGTGCGAAACCGAGGCACAATAGATTTCCCGCTTGTTGGGGCAGCAGCCGCATTGCAGATGAATGGCTCCATAGTCGAGGACTGCCGAATCATCATTACAGCGGTAGGGCCAAAGCCGCTGGACGTGAGCCAGTCGGCGCGACCGCTCTTTGGGAGGGCGATTGATGACGCCATTCTCGAAGAAGTTGCCGTTGAAGCGGCAAAGCCGGCCAGGCCTCTTGATAACGCTGACATTTCTTATGTATGGCGTAAGCGGATGGTAAGGCGCGCAGTCGAACAAGCGATAAAGGAAGCTGCGGGCGTCGCATAGTTTTTGCGCCAACAGCCTTTACCTTTCGCCGGAAAGGCAGGCAGATGGAGCAAGCATTGAGTTAGTTGCAGAGAGTGGAAAGCCAGTAGGGATATTTGCATTGAGTTTATGAGCGAATTGATATGAGTTAGAGGAAGTAAAGGTGTCGCGACAGGCTGTTCGGCGTTGCCGCCATTTGGTTTTATGGAACCCGGTGGTGGTGCTGTAGCTGACTGGTGATATCGGTCCATGGGATGGATGGCGACAAAGATTCTTGGCTGCGAGCCGGAACCTAGTCTGCCGGCGCCTCTTTTGAGGGGGGACATCCCAACGTGGAAGAGAACAGTGTGTCTTTGCCACCGGTTATAACGGAAGGGAAGTTTGGGGGATGGTCAAATGTATGTGATCAACTTAGCCATTGAAATCGACAAGTTAATTATTTTAGGTAGCGCAGCAGCGGGACAGAATCGGTCCAGTATTTCTGGAATGGCTGGTTGTTGTCGAGTTCTGCCCCTTCCAATCGGAGCTGATGTGAGATGAGCGCGAACACTAATTCATTCGAAAATATCAGGGCAATTCAGCTCGAGAAATTGCAAGCTGGCGTGGAAGAGGTTTTGGCTTCGAATGCTTTCTACCAATCGAGGCTTCATAAGGTCGATACTTGGGACGATTTTTACGCGCTGCCTTTTCTGAAAAAGACGGAAATCGTAGAGGATCAAAAGAACAACACACCTTTTGGCACCAATCTCACTTATCCTCTCGCCGACTATGTCCGCTTGCATCAGACCTCAGGAAGTTCAGGAGGCAGGCCGCTGCGATGGCTGGATACTGCAAGGTCGTGGTTGTGGTGGACCGGCCTCTGGGCTAATCATATATACAAGGCGGCGGGCATCACTAGTGAAGACCGGATTTTTTTCGCATTCAGCTTTGGCCCGTTTGTAGGATTCTGGTCCGCTTATGCCGGCGCAGAGAGACTTGGCGCCATGGTGATTCCTGGTGGTTCCATGAGTTCCGAGCAGCGCGTACTTGCGATTCGCGATCTTCAGCCAACCGTCCTTTGCTGCACTCCAACTTATGCACTTCGCCTTGGCGAAGTTGCCAACGAGATGGGGATTGACCTTTCAAAGTCGGCGATTCGCAAGACCCTTCATGCCGGAGAGCCAGGCGCAAGCATACCTGCGACAAAACGGTTGATAGAGACGATGTATGGTGCCGAGGTTTACGATCATACCGGAATGACCGAATTGGGCCCGACCGGATTTGCCTGTTCGGCTGGAGATGGAGTCCATTTCATAGAGTCCGAATTCATAATTGAAGTCATTCCGGAGGGCACTGATCCACAGGGCAATGCGACCCAATCTGACGGCAAAGGAGAACTGGTAGTCACCAATCTCGGGCGCTTCTGCTCCCCGCTGATTCGGTATCGAACGGGTGATCTCGTTGATCTTTCGCGGGAACCGTGCTCATGCGGGAGCCCGTTTGTGAAATCCGTTGGCGGAATTCAAGGTCGCGTCGATGACATGTTTACAGTTAGGGGCATCAACCTTTATCCGTCGCAGGTTGAAGAGGTGTTGATGCGTTATTCGGAGATTGTGAACTTCCAGATAAGGCATCAGAAGGTTCGCCAGATGGACGAGGTTGCCCTCCTGATCGAGACCAGGGACGGTGCTGACGACATCGTAGAACGGGTGGTGCTCGATCTTCGTCACTCGTTTGGAGTGCGAATCGATTGCCAATTGGTGCCCGCCGGCTTCTTGCCCCGCGAAGAAATGAAGGCAAAGAGGGTTGTCCACGTAAAAGGATGACGGAGGTAGCTAACGCTTCTCGGGAGACTGCGCCGCCAGCGGATTGCAGTCTCCAACCTCTTGTCCACCGGATGTTGTTGTGATTGGATGACCACTTGATCTTGATTTGCAAGGCAAGTGCGTCTGCGGCCAAGGCAGTTTTTGCTGCCACCTAATCGCTCCTATTACTCCTATGCATTAGAAGTGCGAAAATGTGCCTTTGATTGCGGTACTATTGGTGATGATTGCTCTCTAGAAATATCTGGGCAGGCAAAAGGCTGATATCAATCATACGATGGAGAAAGTCATGACCGGAGACGAGGGTGTCTCATCAAGCAGCTTGGGATCTGAGTCGGGGTCAGACCACGAGCTGAACCAATCAGGTGTGTTGCAAACACGTTTAGAAATCCCATGGGAAAGTCAGTTCAGGGATCCGTCGCGGGAGCTTAGAAGGCTTTTCAGCGAACTTTTTGGGACATTTTTTTTGGTTTTGGTGGCTGCCGGGGCTCCAACTGTTGCTGCAGCGGGAGCCGGTTCGATCGGCCGATCGGCGGCGGTGGCTGCGCCTGGGCTGATGGTGCTTGCGATTATTTTGTTCATGGGAACCGTGTCGGGAGCCCATCTCAATCCAGTGGTGAGCATTGCGTTTGCAATGAGAAAGGATTTTCCCTGGAAGCGGGTGCCGGGCTATATCGCAGTGCAGGCACTTGGCGGCGTGCTTGCAGGTTGGTTTCTTTACGCCATGTTTGGGAAAGTCGGAATGCTCGGCGCGACCTTACCGGGGAAGGGGGTGACTGATCTCGAGGCTTTCTTGATGGAAGTAGTTCTGACGCTCGGTTTGGTAAGCACAATCTTGGGAACTGCATCCAAGGCGCAGAACGTTGGCACGATGTCGGCGGTGGGTGTGGGTTCGTACATTGTTCTGGCAGGTCTGTGGGCTAGTCCGATAAGTGGCGCCTCTATGAATCCAGTCAGGTCATTGGGACCGGCAGTGGCACTCGGTGATTACGCACACTTCTGGGTATATCTTGCGGGACCACTTGTTGGAGCGGTGCTGGCAGTGGTTGTTGCAATTGTATTGCGAGGACCGGGGGGACATGACCCAGAGGCGCGCATTGCGGCACAAGGGCGCCTCCAGTGATGATTTCTATCTTGGAAGAGATGCTTGAGAGTCAAGAGAAAGGTCACGCATGGCAAAGAAAAAGGTCGTAAGAAAAGAGCTTTGGAAAGATTCGCCGGAGGAGCATGATTTTCCAGCTGCATTTAGCTATCTATCGCTGATCTGTAGCGAGAAGGCGGCAGACGCTCTTGTTAATTTGCTGAAGGAAGCGCCAGTGGAACGGCGAAAGGCGAAGGATCTTCTGCGTGCGAGCAGTCTTCCGCTGTTGCCAAAGAGTGACTATCATGTCGCCCTGGATCTAAAGAAAATCTCTAATGGGGTTCCCCTGTCACCTGTTCTTCTTGTGAGAGGCAATACGGCGAAGCTGTTAAGTCTGACGGTAGCGGACGGATATCATAGGATTTGCGCAAGCTACCATGTCGACGAAAACCAAGATGTTCGTTGCAAGATTGTCGAGCCGAAATTCGTGTAGCTGTTCTCTTAATACCCCTGTCGACCCACTTTGCCAGGACTGCAGCTTTCGAAAACTAGGCCATATCTAATCTGTCCAGGATGCGGATCTGCGGTCGCAGACGGATTCTTTCGTCGCAATTGGCTTTGCCGACGTCCAAAGTCTTTGGTGAAGGTGGCTTTACGGATTGGCGGGGCAGCGTCTTGTTTCCCGTGGCAAGCGCGGCTCTGGGCCTTCCGGCACTTTTGGGGCGATGGTCAAGATCGATTGACCTATGGCTGGATGGATTCCAGGTCGAGCCACCTGCGACCCCGGAGATACAGGGCTTGCACTTCAGGGCCATCGATTCCCGGCATATCCGTTTTGACTTTATATCCGATGCGAGTTTGCAGATATGCAAGGTGCCTATAGCTGATCGGGTACTTGTTCAGGAGTTCGCTGTCAAGATCGGGAAACTTTCCGGGTATTACAGAACTCAGCCGGTCCATTTCGTAAATCGGTTGGCGCAGCACATGTTTCCACTCGCCGTGCTTTCTGCGCAGGAAATCATAAAATCTTCCAGTACAGATTACGTCGCAAAGCACGCCCTCGACCTCGGCCCTCTGAGTGATTGTCATTTTTGTCTGCGAAATAGCCCGATCTCCTGACAAATCAATTGAGCTACCGCCAAGAAAGTGGAGGATCCACACTCCTTTAGTCCACCCGTCGATGCTTGCTTGGACGAATTCTTCGGCAGTGCTCTGCTTCCATGTGGCCATCATTGCTCCATCGTCGGCCCAGAGTGTTCGGAAGCGTTCCCAGTCACCTGAATCTCGCCAGACCGCCCAGTTTTCTACGAGCTCGCGGATTTGAATGCGCTCAATGATCTGATTGTCCAAAGTTGGTGCCTTCCTGCTGGCATGAGTGGCGTAGACAATAGGGGATCGTATCTGTTGTCGATTAGTTATGGATGAGATTCAGCCGACTCATTGCGCGTATCGAAGTGCTTTTTAGGCGGTACCGCGACGGGTGGATTGCCAAACACTATGATAGATCGGAGCTGACCTGGCAGGTTTTATTGTCGGGACTTTGCACGTGCGACAGATATGTGCTTTCGGAGCACTTGGCGTTAAAAGCTGATAAGGCTCCGTAGGTATGGATGCACTTTTATTTTTCGGGAATGACACCTTGATCAACGTAACCAGGACGGCAATGAGCCACTATGAGGTTCAAAAGAAGCGCCGAGCTAAGTTCATCGAAGATTGGCGCGATAATTACAGAACTGTGATTCATCTTCGAGATGTTGAAATGCACAAAACACCTCGGGGTCTTACCACTGGCGTCTATTTGGGCAAAGAGGGAGGCCGGCCCGTTAGAACTGTGGACGCGGCTGCGCACGAGATCGAGCCCGGTGCGGTTACAACAGTTCACCGGCACTCCTGGGATGCAGTGATGCTTTGTGTCGGGGGAAATGGATGGACTGAGGTCGACCAGACCAGAATCAACTGGGGGCCAGGCGACGGTATTCATTTGCCTGCATGGTCATGGCACCGTCATGGCAATGAGGGAGAGTCTCGGGCCAGGTTCATGAGTTTCTCGAGCGAGCCGTTCATGGATATCCTCGGCTTCGCCATTATAGAAGAAGGGTCACATTCCTCTATTTCGCAACTTGCCGGGTATCCTGCTTTCGCTGCGTCTAGCCCCGGAAACGACGTGTATGCCAGAAGGATTCGGCGCCTTGCGGCAGGCCAAGATGAGAATCGCCGCGGCCGCATTCACACGAGTTGGGATGAGCTCGAATTCCTTCAGTCTCCAAGAGGTACCAGAACTACCTTTCTTTTAGATCGCGCGGTCGGGTACAGAACCTCGGGACTGACCATGGCAATGTTTGAAATCGGACCTGGCCGGGCGCAGTCCATGCACCGTCATTCCGGGGAGGCGTGGCTCTACGTTGTCGAGGGCCATGGTCATTCGTTCATCGGTAGTACGGCCAGCGAGGGAGAAAATTACGAGTGGGCAAAGGGCGACCTTATCGTCGTAGATCACTATTCCTGGCACCAGCATTTCAACGATGACAAAAAGACGACCGCAAAAGTTGTCCGTGTCCATATATTGGACACCCTGCTCAA
>JAJYFX010000008.1:0-12487 GCA_021785315.1 Actinomycetes bacterium
AGCCAAATGCCTCGCAGGTGGTAGCAAAGGTTGAAGCTTCATCCGTGAACTTTGCCGACGTAATGGCCAGGCAGGGAAAATATCCCATTCCGGGGCCGCCCTATATTCCGGGATTGGACTTTGTGGGAAGAGTGGTCAAGGCTGGCTCTGCCATAGGAGAACCATTCGTTGGCAAGAGAGTCCTGGGTTTCAGTGATACCGGATCGTATGCGACCGAGGTTTTAGCTAACATTGACCTGCTCTTCGAGATTCCCGACGAGATTCCCGCCACTGCGGCCGCAGCCTGCCCCTTGCTCCTTGGCACCACCTATGCCCTTTTGCATAGGGGCGGAGGGCTCAAACCCGGCGACAGCCTGGTTATCCATGCCGCAGGAGGGGGAATTGGACTCACCGCAATCCAGATGGCAAAACAACTTGGTGCTGGATCGATCATTGGGCTGGTGAGTTCCGCATCGAAAGCCGATGCGGTCTTGGAGCATGGGGCTACTCACGTTGTGGTGACGGGTGAGACTCCCGGATATCCCGAGACCGTCAAGAACACCCACCCCGAGGGTGTTAACTTCATCCTGAATTCAGTAGCCGGCAGCACTATCCAGCAGGATCTCGAAATCCTTCAGCCCGGAGGGCAAATTACAGTGTTCGGCATGGCGTCGGGCGAACCCGGCATCGCCAGGTCCGACCAACTCCATCACTCCTCGAGGACGATCTCGGGATTCTCGTTCGGCCAGTTGCGGCGCACCGATCCCAAAGCTGCACATCGAATAATGGAGCTGGCACTCCCCTTTTTCATCAACGGAACTGTTAGGTTTGACAGGGTCACCGAGTACAGCCTTTTCGACGTGGCTCGGGCTCATAAAGATTTGGAGTCACGGACGACGGTAGGAAAACTGGTACTAATAGTCTAGGTACCGCCGAGATCGCCGAGGGCCCTCTCGAGACTATGGGCTAGCCCCACCAGCTCCTCTTCGGAATCGCGCCGCCCCACCAACTCGATTGACAGCGGCATGGGGTTCGTGCCGTCTTCCTTCAGTCCTGACGGAGAGTATGACCCGTCGACATTGAGGTAGTTCAGCAGCGATGGTTCAAGCGATACCGGAATTGAAAGCGCAGGCAACCCCGCCAGATTGAATGGAATGCTGTTGGCATTGAGCGGAGCTGCGCCTGCACTAATCAAAGAAGGAACCGGGATCCGAAGGGTTGGCAAGACAAGAAAATCGTTGCGGTCGAAGAGCTCGTCAAGACGAGCTTGAAAAGCGTGCTTGGTTTCCACTGCAAACCGGCGATCTTGTTCCGTGTAGCTCGCCGCTTTGATGAATCTACTCACAATTGCGGGGTCAAGACGGTGCGATTCGGCCAGTAGCTCCATATTGCTTTCAAGGGCCTCCATAAACATCAGACATATGCCGGCATCCCAGGCTTTGGAAAGTCCAGGGTCGCTAACCCACGTGATGGTCGAAGTGACCAATCCCAGAATCCCCTCAATCATCCGAAGCACATCGACAGACCCGGAACCTTCGAGAATCGCCACCTTAGGATTTAAGATCATCCTTTCTGTGAAAGTCGGATCAAGCAGTTGCATGGCCAGGCCCAACATGTGTATGTTGGCGGCCATCGGCCCCACCGTGTCCATTGAGGGCGCTAGTGGCCAAACACCGTCAAGGGGAATACGTCCAAATGTCGTCTTAAGGCCATAGATGCCGCAACAGGCAGCAGGAATTCTTATCGAACCGCCGGTGTCAGAGCCAAAGGCAACATCTAGCTCGCCAGTTGCAACGCCGACGGCGGAACCTGAACTGGATCCTCCGGGTATCAGCTCCCGGTTGAGAGGATTAACCGGAGTTCCGAACCATGGATTGATCCCGGTTGCCCCAAACGCCAATTCATTGAGGTTAGTCTTGGCGACGATCTGCACGTTCGATCTTCGCGCATCTTCCATCAATAGAGCATCACGCTCGGCAATCTTTGCCCCTGAAAGCACTAGGCGCGACCCGGCTGAGGTCCTGGTGCCCTCGATATCGATGAGATCCTTGACTCCAAGACGCAATCCGTCTCCCTTAGCTTCAATAAAAGTTACCGCCCATTGACGCATAGGATCTATTGGCCCCCTCGTTTGTCAAAGAAGATCCCCCAAGCCCTTCTCTTGCCAACGCCGCTTCTATTTCTAAAAGCTGGCGTTTCAAAACCTAGGCTCGAGTCAAAGTTGTCAGTGAAACAGCACTCAGAAAGCACTCCGACGAGACTGTTAGGCAAGTGGAACCTAAGGCGGATACTCACCGCGTCAGACTATCATTCGGGCGCGGCAATTTTTCGTCTGTTCGAATAATTCAGCGGCTTTGCCACTGGCGCTATCCTTTTCCCGCCAAGCGAAAGTCGCCTGCCCCACAGATCGATCAGCTCAAACTAGCTACTCCAGCAACATTGCCAGCGCTACTCATTGTCTTTAGGGCGCCTGAATTACCCTTGAGATAGTAATCAAGAAATGCTCCGGTTACAATACGCACCGCATGAGAATACGGGTCAACTTCCTGATAACCGTCAAGATGGTCTGCTCCGATCAAAGTTTCATAGTATTTGGGGGGATGTGCTGATGTAAATACCTCTTGAGAACCGGAAGGCTCGTTGATACTGTCCGCAGTACCTTGGACCACCAACAATGCTGGGCCAGCTGTGACGAAATACTTGCCAGGATATGAGCTGAGTTCAGCCCCCGAAAGGCTGATCACTGCCTTTATCCTTGTATCCGTGCAGCAGGTGTTGTAACCCATAGCCAATGCGGCGTCGGCTCCGTCGCTTTGACCAGTTGCGGCAATTTCTTGAGTGTTGATCAGGTCAAAGAACTCTGACGACCTGGCATGATCTTGGTTCAGCATATAGCTGACAGCCGCAGACATATCCGACGGCTGGTTCAAAATATCCGCTTCCCAGGGACCTCCAACCGAATCCGTTTGCGAAAGAGGAAACTGAGGTGCTGCAACTATGTAACCTCTAGAAGCCCAAAAATCCAGAATGATAGAGTAACTGCCGACGGATTCTAGATAGCCATTTCCAAAAATTACCAGTGGGAAAGGCCCACCCTTATGAATTGGCGCGGCGTTATTGACCACATTTCCCGGGCTGCCTGCTGCCGGATAATAGATGTATAGAGGCATCGATCTTACTATGCACCCAGAGGCCGACCCGTGTGGTGCGCAGAGGTATTTTCCAGGCTCTGAAAGTGTGGCCACGGATTCGCTTACGGCATAAATTGGACGAGTTCCCGACGGTGGCGCTGCGGTGGTCGAGGGGACTGGTTCAGTGGTCGTGGTGGTAGTAGTCTGTTGCACCACTGTGGTCGGCGTGGTGGTGGTGAGCACCGTAACTTGCGGCTTCTTTGCCGGCGAAGGTCCCTTCGTAACGATAAAGCCAACGAAGGCTAGCAGCCCGACCGCAACCAATCCCATAACCAATGCAGGTGCCAGGGAAGGCGGTGGCTTTCTCGCCTTGTGTCTTCGACGATCTTGCTGCAACTATGCCTTACCCGACTGGACCTTCTCGATCTCAGCAATCTTGTTGAGCCTCGCAATGTGGCGGCCACCCTCGAATGGAGTCGATATGAAAACCTTGAGTATTTCAAGCGCGTATTCCCGGGCAAGGACCCGCGCTCCAAAAGAAATGACATTGGCATCGTTGTGCGCTCTTGCCATCCGGGCCAAATATTCATTGACACAAAGGGCGGCACGAATTCCATTTACCTTGTTCGCTGATATCTGCTCGCCCTGGCCGGATCCACCAACCACAACTCCGAAATCCGCGTCACCCGAGATGACGGATTCGGCCGCCGCAGCGCAGAAATCCGGGTAATCGACTGGATCCGTGGAATTGGTACCGTGATCAATAACCTCATGGCCTAGCAAGATCAGCTCGGCTTTCAAAAACTCCTTCAGTTCGTATCCTGCGTGATCGCAACCTAAAGACGCCCTCAAATCAGTTCCTTCCACGTGGCACTGGCAACAGCGCTACAAATAGGTGCCGGGCATGTGTGCGGTAGAGTCGTCGCCTGAGGGCAATCCCCTTCTGCGCATGTCTTCAAGCTGGGACCGGGCGGCATTCTGCTGGGCAAACAAGGTCGCCTGGATCCCATGGAACAGGCCCTCCAACCAACCAACAAGCTGAGCCTGCGCTACTCGGAGTTCTGCCTCCGACGGCGGCTTATCGTCAGAAAAGGGCAAACTCATTTTTTCCAACTCGGAACCTAGATCAGGCGACAAGCCCTGCTTGAGCTCATCGATTGAAACATGGTATATTTCAGCCAACCTGTTGCGGCTAGCCTCATCAAGCTCAACGCCTCGCACCTCGTCCAACAGCGTCTTTATCATCGAGCCAATGCGGAGAACCTTCGAAGGCGATGATACGGATTCCCGATTCTGAAGCTCTGCATCCTCTTCTTCGTGTTGTCCAGTTGTCTCCGGAATTAGCAAGATTCTTTCAGAATCGTTGGTAGATCCAGACATACTCCTCCTTAGCGCGCTATTAGACAAACGCATACCTATTGATTCTAGTTGATCGGCACACGGGGCAGTATAACGGCTGCGCCCTTGCCACACCACTCGGCTTGGGAGTCCGCGTCGGGCGGTACGAGAATTTGAGGCAATGCAAGTCCGAAAATGCCTGTGCTGTCGAGACATTTTGCTGCACGGACGCAACGGAAGTCCGAAAGGCCGCAAGGCCATAAACGATTCCCACGTCCCGCCATCGCAGGGGCCTGCATCGCAGATCACTCATGCTCTAAGCAAGAAAGCTTAGCAAAGGAACCTCTAATTCATCGGCCGTGAGCGAACCGTGCCGACAGACAAGATTGTATGGTCCGGTGTCATTTGGATCATAAAAAGCGACGTTGGATTTCGCAATCAGAGCAACATCTCCAAGCCTTGCCTCCTCGAATACGTTCCTTGCAGAAGATCCGAAATAGCCGCCGGCGATCAGTTCGTCTTTGCTTGCTATCCAGGCTTGGCCGGAATAGAGCTCGCGAGCCGTCTCGAGCACTTCTTTCTCGGTGCCATCCTTCAGGTGAAGCCAGCGGAACCTACCCTCCCCGCTCAGAAAGCTAGTGCACTGGAGAATTCCTGGATCCAACTCTATCGGCGCCCCAGGGACCTCTACCTGTCCGTGATCGGAGATCACCAGCAACATGGCGCCGGGAGGGAGAGACGAAACCAATCTGCTTAGAAGATAGTCAACCGCCCGAAGCTCTTCCATATAGCAGGCACTGAGGCCGTACTCATGGGCCACGGTATCAATCCCTTCGTAATAGGCATACACGAACGCCTCATCTTTGCTTAGGAGATCAGACACGTGATCTACCATTGTCGATGGAAAGCGGTAATCATACATAGAAGTACCGCGCAAATGCGCCCTGGTGAACCCGGAATTCTTAAACTGCGCCTTGGTTACCACCTTGGGCTCAAAATTTAGGAATGGCATCGCAGGCTGCACATCTTCCGGTCTCGGCGCAACTCTATCAGCGTCTGGCAAGTACGACCAAGAAAGCGTGTTCATCACTTTTTGCGTGTCAACGGGCATGCGGTAACCAAGCAGCCCGTGCGTTGCCGGAGTTGCTCCCGTGCTGATGGAAGTCAATGCCGTAGCCGTAGTAGTAGGAGCGACCGACGAGATATGGCCGACGGAAAATACCGCCAGACTCGGCATTTGGTCGGAGAATCTGATCAGCTGATTGAAACCCAGGCCGTCCAAAACAAGCAGAACGATCTGCGAGGCATCATTAGCTTCTTTTGGAAACCAGGATTCCAGATCGGGAGTTAGACCGGAATTGATTGTAAAAACCTTCTCCTCGATCTCGGCAAGACTTCTCCCAAACATTGAGCCGCGGTTCCTTGCCAGATGCAGGAAAACCGACGGCATGACATTCGATATTCCAGCATCTGCATAGTTTGGAAGTGGCGGCATGTCGAACGTCAAATGACCCTCTTCTTCGCAGATGATTCCAATTCCAACCCCGCAAATTGTCGTTATTTCCTAGCCAATGCTCTCGCTTGGGCGATCTAATTACAGATTAGGTCTATTAACCACTATAGGACCATTTCAAGTGACTACTATGGAATCGTGAAAGTCTCAACACGAGGCGACTATGCCTCGAGAGCTCTATTATCTCTAGCTTTGCACTCGGATGACCCTGGACCGACTTCCGTAAAGGACGTCGCGGACAGGACAGGCTTACCTCAGCCATACCTCGAGCAGATTTTGCTCGCCCTGAAAGGCGCCGGGCTCGTCAGATCGAAGCGAGGAGTGGGCGGCGGTTACGTATTGGCACGAAAACCAATCGAGATCACCCTCGCACAGATCGTCTCGGCGGTCGACGGTCCCATTGTCGCCGGAGATTTTGGATTGCCTCATGAAAACGGAGCTTGCGAGCACGAGGGACAATGCGTGCTTCTCACTGTGTGGGAAAGTGTAGGCGAGCATATGAGAAAACATCTCAACTCCTTCACTCTGGAAGACATGGCTAAGCGGGCGCGCGGCGACGAATCCGTGTCTGAGGATGTAAGCGGCGTCATTGATGACGAATTCTCACATCACTAATGAACTCAAAAATGAGGAGAACACCGAGCGGCTGATTTCTCGTTGGGAAACAGATGTGGTCCTCTCGGATGGCGGAACAGTCAAGATCAGACCCATAGTCCCCGACGATGCCCCGCTGATCGAAAGTTTGCACGCCTCGCTGTCAGCTGAAACTATCTATTTCCGATTCTTTTCGCCTGTTAAAAAATTAAGCGACACCATGCTGCACAGATTCGTGAATGTCGATTATTCCGACCGCATGGCTTTTGTAGCAATTTTACGCGAGGAAATAATAGCCGTGTCAAGGTACGAACGTCTGCCTGGCAGGTCCGAGGCTGAAGTCGCATTCCTGGTCAGTGATGCACACCAAGGCCGCGGCCTTGGATCTATAATGCTCGAGATGCTGGCTGCACGTGCAAGTGAGGCCGGAATCACCAGATTCATTGCAGAAACCCTTCCCGAAAATCAAAAAATGCTGAGGGTATTTCATGGCGCCGGATACAAAGACTCCCGGTCATACCAAGACGGCGTGGTTAGGGTGGTTTTTGATATCGAGCCAACCGCCGAGTCCGTCGAGAAGATGCAGGGACGGGAAAGGGCAGCAGTCGCCAAATCGATTGGCAAAATTCTCTCGCCAAGGTCAATTGCCGTTGTCGGAGCTAGCACCACCGCAGGTTCGGTTGGCAACGTGATTTTCAGAAACATTCTGGAAAGCAGCTTTTCTGGCACGGTATACCCCGTCAACCAGCACGCCCCTTCAGTTTCAAGCGTGAAGGCATACCCGTCCCTCTTGGCTATACCAGACGAGATCGATCTTGCCGTCATTGTCGTTCCCGCCAACGAAGTGCTTTCAGTTGTTGACCAAGCGGCCGATAAGGGAGTCAGTGGGCTTGTCATAATCTCATCCGGGTTTTCTGAAACGGGGGCCGAAGGCACGATCAAGGAACGCGAGCTGGTCCGCTTTGCCCGGCAAAATGGCATGCGCTTAGTGGGTCCCAACTGCATGGGAGTGGCAAATACCGACCCTCGGATCGCATTGAACGCCACGCTGGGGCCTCATGGCCTCATCCCTGGCCGCGCCTCCCTGATTGCCCACTCGGGGGCGTTGGGACTCGCAATAGTCGAGGAAGCAAGGAGACGAGGGATCGGCCTGGCGAACTTTGTTTCCTCGGGAAACCGTGCTGATGTTTCAGGAAATGATCTGATGCACTACTGGGAGCAGGACGATACTACAGATGTCGTTCTGCTCTATCTCGAAAGTTTCGGGAACCCAAGATCCTTTGTCCGCATTGCGCGCCGGCTGTCTAAAAATAAGCCCATAGTGGCCGTAAAGGCCAAACGGGTAGCCACAGTGCCGCCTACCATGTCAATCTTCCGTGGCGGCAACCCAGCGCAAGATCATTCGGTCCCGTCCGCGTCAGAAGGAGTCCTTGGAATTCCACAGCTAAGTGATTCGGACCCTCAAATCGAATCAATCAGCGTAGACGAGGCCGTGGACGCGATGTTTGCCCATACTGGCGTACTCAGGGTCAGCAGCCTTTCTGAGCTGTTTTCCCTTGGCCACGCACTGGAAACCCAACCTCCACCCCGGGGACCCAATGTCGTGATTCTATCGAATACGGGCGGGCCAGCCTCTATCGCTCAAGATTCGATCGAACGCGCCGGCCTGAAGCTCGCGAAGTTGACACCCGAAACCGAGGCCAGTCTTGAAAAGAGCCTGCCTCGTGGAGCAAAAACAACTAACCCGGTCGAACTGCCAGCCAACTCAGATCCAAAGTTTTACGAAGCCGCGTTGAAGGCGATCATCTCTGACCCAAATGTCGATTCAGTTCTCACGCTCTATGTACCCACCGTGACTTGGAAAAAGCCCTCCGCCGAGGCCATCCCGGGACTTTCGGTACCGTTCGGACTAACCCTCTCGACCGATATCAGTGTCGCTAATGCCACCGAGGTTGCACTCAGAATCACAAATGTAAGCAGCTCCCAAGACAAGGACAGCGCTAAGACAGTTTTAGCGAACTTCCTAGCGCTACCGAGCACCATTCCGGCCCTGAAACACGACGGCTACGAAGTGCCGCTATTTGCATTCCCCGAGTTGGCAGGTCAGGCCCTTGGACGCATGTGGGAATACTATCAGTGGAAAACCAAGCCAAACGGAGAATTTCTAGTGCACGCCAGCATCGACCGAGCGGCGGCCGGCAGTGCGATTGCGAACTATTTGAGTAGTGCCGACGAACTGCCCACCGGCGCACTATCGAAATATCTGATTTCACGCGAAGTCTATTTGGACAACGTCCAAAGTCTCGAGCTGCTCGGCTTTTACGATATCCACGGAGTAGACCAGATCCAAAAGACCGATGAAAATGGCAGTCCTCTTACAGCAGAGATAAAACTGTCGGTTGTGCACGACAGGGTGTTCGGACCTTTTGTGACTATGCAGCTGGGCGGACTTCTGGCAGATCTCTTGGATTCGAAGGCTACGCGGGTTCTCCCGTTGCACGACCTTGATGCCCAAGAACTAATCGCCTCAATCCCAGGATCAAAGATTTTCAATGGCTACAGGACCGTCCCCAGACTCGATGTCGGAGCCCTTACAGACCTGTTGTCAAAGCTTGGACAATTTGTGGAAAATCACTTCGCCATTGCGAACATAACGCTCAACCCGATTATTCTCGGCGCCCAGGGGTACCGCATCGAGTCAGCACAAATACGCCTAGTGGATTGGGCGGCGCAAGCAAATTACCTGATGCGCGGGTTGAGTTAGGTTTCTGTTTTTTTTGGTTGGACTTGCCGGGCGAATTGTCCGTAACCCCTCCAAGGCTCACCATGAAGTGTGGACACTGGCTTTCAGGACGTGACGTCTTTATTCAGAAAACGGGCCGTCGCAAGGCTGAAGGCGAACACAATCCAAATTCCCTGATTGATGAAGTCCTTCCACACCGCGCCGAGAGAAATCGGATCCCTGAAGATGCCGCCAAAACTAAACCAATAATTGGTTGGGAGCAAAGGCCAGATTCCCCTCACCTGAGTGATGTTGGAGAGGATCTCCGACAGTATCACGATTCCAATGGTGCCCAGGGCAGCCCCAACTGGTATGTCTGTAAACGTAGAGATTGCCAGGCCGATACCGACCACAGATATTAGCGATACGGACACAAGCGCTGAAACGAGCAACGCCAGAAGCACACCATGTGCGAACGATTCTGTTTGGCCCGAAAGAAGCAGCACCTTGCCAGTGGGAAATAGGATCATTCCGGCTACCAGGGCCGATGCCGCCACACCAACGCTGGCCACAAGAACGAATATTAGAGAAGTCGCCAGCTTGCATGTGAGGAGTTTCACCCTAGATACCGGCGCTATCAATAAATATCTCAGCGTTCCGAGCGACGCTTCACCCGCAATTGAATCCGAGGCTGTCAGTGAAACTGCAAGTGGAAGCAACAATGGCAGCAATGACGACAAGGAGGCCAAAACCAGGAAAATTGCATTGTGCGTGACCAAGTTTAAAAAATTAGGCCCGTGGCCTCCTCTGCCACCCCCGAACTGGAAAATTATGTAGCCCATCAACCAGGGGGCGAGATATAGAAGAATCAAAAGCACCTTGGTTCTGCGCCGCCGAAAAAGAAGAGAAAGCTCACTAGCGAGCATGCCCGCTCCTTCCAGTCAAGGCAACGAAGGCATCCTCAAGCGAAGGTGAGCTCCTGGCCACCGCTCGAATTCCTACACCACCGTTGACCAGCGCTGCGACTACGCGCTCAATCTCATCGGTTGTGAGCGTGGCGGTCAATCTTTTTGCTTGAATCTGTATGGAATCCGGCTCGGCAAAACCAAATTGGAGAAGGACTGACTTGGCCAGGCCTGGATCCGCTGTCTCGACAATAAATTCCTCGCCGAAAGAGCTCCTGAAGGCCTTTGTAGAACCCTGGAACATTAACCTTCCATCTCTCATGATCCCCACGTCGCTGCAGATAATCTCAACCTCGCTAAGAATGTGCGAAGAGATGAATATTGTCAGCCCACTTTGATTGAGGGATGTCAGAAGATCACGGACTTCAACTATTCCCTGTGGATCAAGTCCGTTTGTAGGTTCATCCAGCACTAGCAGGTCGCGCTGCCATAGCAGGGCAGCCGCGATTGCCAGTCGTTGCTTCATTCCCAACGAATAGGCTCGGTAGGCCTTATTCTTGGCATCCAACAATCCCACCTGCTCAAGACGGGATGATATCTCAGCCCCGGATAGCTTCATTATCGTTGGATTGGCTTTCCTTTGAGCTGGAAAAGCAATCTGAGCAAATCTCTTGAGATTGTCGAAGCCGCTCAGATACGGATAGAATCCCGGGCCTTCGACAACTGCACCCACTCGCGAAAGCCGCAGCTGACGGTGTTTCGGCTCACTTGCTCCGAGAATCTCTACCTCTCCTGCATCCGGAGCTACGAGACCGAGGAGCATTCTTATCGTCGTAGTCTTGCCCGATCCGTTGGGACCCAGAAATCCGTAGATAGAGCTGGTCGGCACCTCTAGCGACACTTGATCTACAACCTTTGTGCTTCCAAGAGTCTTGGTCAAACCTTTAGTTGCGATAGCACAAGGACTTGCCTGTTCAAGCCTATTGGTTTGGCTTGTCTCTTGTTGAGACGTCACTCGGCTCTACAGTCCCGCGACAACCTGAAGAAGCCGTGACGTGTCCACAGCGCCTGCAACCACCGTTCCGTTTGGTAAAAGGATCGCCTCGAAGATCGGCGTAGAATACAGGCGCCCAGATCCCAGCGACGTTGCAACTACCGGGAGCGACTTTTCAATGCCACCCAAGGCTGATGTCGCCTTTGAAACACCGGTCGCGACGACTACAGAATTGAATCCTGTGCCGACCACCTTGGTACTGCCAACCGAATTTGGCTTTTTGCCATTCTGGGCAGCATTTTGGACAGGGTTGACTACTCGTGCGCCCGAAGGAGGAGAAAAGCTAAATATGGATGAGGGCTGGGATGCGAACCTCAAAGTCACATAACCAAGCGATGCGGCCGGCGCAGTGGATCCTTTTGGAAATATCTGCACCTGAACCGGTATATGGGTTTGCCCGTCGACCGCGATTTGAATTGAACCAATCAGGCTATCGCCTGCCGTCGGAACGATAGATAAAGTATACGCCGGCCGCCCAGCAACCATCGTGTTGCCCGAAACGCTCAAGGTTGAGTATGCAGAAAGCCGTGAAACAATCTCGCTCGCGGTCACCCCTGGATTCGAGCGAAAACTGTATCCGTTTGCCTGAATCCCAGAATGCTTCACGTTAGTCGCCGTAAGTTTTGCGGAATTCCACAGCCACGCAGAACCTGGGGTCACATAGAGATCGGTCTCGCTTGCTTGACTTACTTGCTGGGCGCGGAATGATCCTGAGCCGTTGGTCCAAACGTTGTAAGACTCAGTGGTCGACCCGCTCAACGCACTTTCTGGATTCGAGGAATTTAGCAACGAAGCTGATGGAACCGGGAATGAAGTCGTTCCCGAAACTGTTCCATTTAATGGAATCGGTGAAGTGGACTTGATCCAACTAAGCAACTGATTCGGTGATATTGGAGGAAGATCGGGTGTTGAGGCCCTAGCAATTTGAGGGGCAATTACAGAGACAGCTAAAGCTGTGGATGCAATGACAAGGGGTGCGGCATACAGGAGTTTTAGGCGGGCTTTGATGATGGGATGATTCATTGAAGCCTCCAACAGTTTGGTGTTTTTATAATTTTAATCGGTAGCCAAGATTTCGAGCCATTGCGCCCACAGCGAATTCTTATTATATGACGAAATATAAGAATATGAGAAAGTGGAGCTAGCAGGTATATTTGCAAAAACCTAGCTTTTCTGTTAGCATTTATTTTTTGAGAGCGGTAGACTACGCATTCACATTTTTTGAGAAAAGACCATGAAAGAGATCTGAGA
>JAJYFX010000008.1:12497-15459 GCA_021785315.1 Actinomycetes bacterium
ATCTGAGAGATTATGTCCCCGAAACGAAAAGAGGAATCACAAATAGCACCTGAGCAGCGCACCAGACGTCGAAAGGGCAGTGCAGAAGCCATCGTTGAGGCAGCAATCAATAGTGCGGGCCTTGGCGCAGATTCAGTACGGCTGTTTTTGGATGATTTGGCGCGCCACCCGCTACCTTCGCCGGCCGAGCAGGTGGAATTGGCAAAGAAGGTCCGTTCTGGCGACGAGTTCGCCAAGACGGAAATGGTTGCGGCCAACCTGCGGCTTGTCGTTCACTGGGCCAGGCGCTATCAAGATCGAGGCGTAGAACTCTCCGACCTGATCCAAGAAGGTACATTTGGTCTCATCAGGGCAGTCGAGAAATTTGACTGGAGACGCGGATTCAAATTCTCCACCTATGCAACCTGGTGGGTTCGTCAGTCTTTGCAGCGAGCTGTTCACAACCACGGCCAGGCCATCCGCTTGCCCATGGAGGCCGCGGAGCGCTCCAGGCGCGTCGACAATGTCGCAAGGGAACTGGCAAACGACCTCGGCCGTTCACCGACAGAATATGAAGTTGCAGAAGCATCAAATCTTTCCGCCGCCCAGCTGGCAGATGTCAGGCACGCGGCAAGAGTCGTTGCCAGCCTTGACCAATCCGTTGGACCGGAAGGTGAAACGTCACTCGGCGATCTTGTCGTTGGGAGCGAAGGCTCGTTTGAGGATGAAGTCGACGAGGCCTTGGCCCGAGTCCAGCTGAGAAAAGCCGTGGAAGAGTTGGACCCGCTGGAAAGAGCAGTAGTTATCTTGAGATTCGGTTTAGATGGAGAGCGTCCTGCTTCGCTCGAAGCTACGGCGCGCTTGTTAGGTATCGGGCCTCGTCGCGCACGAAGGCTAGAAGCTGCCGCTCTCGATCGCTTGGCCGACCACCCAGGCCTCAAATCACCAGCAGCATAACCAAGAGGTGCGTTTGCAAAGGAGACCATACGGTCTCCTTTGCTATTTAAATCTCTCAAGAAACGCCGAAAGCTCCAAGGGCAACTCCGAGTTGAAAGTCATTTCCTGTCCGCTGATAGGATGACGCAAGCCGAGAATGGACGAGTGAAGAAAGATCCGCTCCAAACCCAGCGCTCCATGCTTGGAATAGGCCTCATCTCCGAATACCGAGTGCCCTATGGCCCGCATGTGAATCCTGATTTGATGCGTTCTGCCGGTCTCAAGTCGAAGCTCTACCAATGTTGCAGTTTCCGGAGTCGTGAAGCTGGCCTTTACTTCGTAATTCGTTACCGCATCCTTGCCTGAGGAGCTCAAGGCCATCTGAGTTGCATGCGTTGCCGATCTTCCGATAGGGGCATCGATAATCCCCCGCGAAGCTTCGAAATGGCCGAACACGAGAGCTAAATATGTTCGGTTCACTTGGTGACCGGCCATCATTATGACAAGCGCCTCGTAGGCTCTTTCACTCCTGGCCACCACCATTAGCCCGGATGTGCCTTTATCCAGGCGGTGGACAATCCCGGGCCTCCCGGTCTGGCCAACATTTGCGATTTCGGGATATCGTGCCAAAAGCCCGTTTACCAACGTTCCCCTATCGTTGCCAGTCCCAGGATGAACCACAAGTCCTGACGGTTTGTCTACGACAAAGAGATCG
This sequence comes from Actinomycetes bacterium, assembly GCA_021785315.1. The sequence goes on from JAJYFX010000008.1 coordinate 14,128, forward strand.
TCATCCTCGTAGACAATTCGAAATTCCACGGCTTCATCTTGCTCCAAATCATCCTTGAGGCCAAGAATCTCATTGTCAATGACAATCTTTTGATTCATTTGCACCTTGCAGCTCTTAGATGTCGTTGCTTTCCCAGATAGCATCACTCTTCCCGATTCAATCAGCCAGACAGCTTGGGAACGGGAACAGAATGCGATCATTGACACTACGCGATCAAGCCGCTCGCCGATGAGCGGCTCGGGTATTTTCTCAGTGATCACCATGTAAAACTCCTGCCAAACCTGCCTATGTGATGCGTTCTCTCCTCGAGCGCGAAGCAAGAAGAATAACCACTATTCCGATGACTACCGCCGAATCGGCAAGATTGAACGTAGGCCAAAAGCCCGTATGAATAAAGTCTATCACAGAGCCGCCATTGTCCCGAAAAAGACGGTCGCCGATGTTTCCCAGCGCTCCGCCGATGACAAGCCCAAAACCAACTGCAACGCCGGTGGCTTTGATAGTGCGAGTGTAGAGGATGATTCCGAGGATGACCAGCATCTCAACAACTGTCACTAGCACGGTATTTCCCGTGCCGATCGAGAATGCCACGCCGGAATTGTATACCAATTGCAAAGAGAGCGGGCCAACCAATTTTACCGAGTGCGATGCCAAATTGCTCTCGGCGAGCGACTTGGAAACTTGATCGATGATTATTACGCATATCGCCACAAAGGCGACAACAGTCCTCGGTGATCTCACGAAGCGGACCTTAGTGCGTTCCGGAGTGTTGCTGGCCGAGTCTATCGCCGTGACAATCCACCACTTTTACACTTCACACATAAACGCGCAAACGGCAGTGCCCGCAGCCTCACGCGGGGTATCTCCTGATGGCAGTTCTCGCATAGCCCATACGTTCCGTGCTCGATCTTCCTCATTGCGTCGTCGATCTCCTCTACCGCAGCCAGGGCCGATGCGGCTAGAGCCAGATCACGCTCCCGGTCAATAGTGGTAGTGCCGCCTTCTCCAGACTCTTCGTCAAACTGCACGTCGCCGGGCTCCGCCTCTTGGGCCAGATAATCGGCTTCCGCCTTCAAAGATTCCGCCTGCTCTATGTAGATCGCCTTTTCCTGCTCAAGGAGCGCCTTTTGGGCGGTCAGAAACTCGTCATGGCTCAGTTTCTCATAGGCTGCGTCATCCAAGCCTAAGTACGACTCCGAATCGCCACTGGACGTTAGCTCATTACGCGCCCTCTTAGTAGTCGTTGACTTGCTTTTTTCAGTTTGATTCACTTCAGCTCCCAACGTCGCCAACACGATACGTGCAACAAGTTTTCAAGGAAATCAAATAACT